>PDSN01000073.1 GCA_002748505.1 Gammaproteobacteria bacterium
GCGTGGTATAAAAACGCACCGCCGCTGGAATTACTTTCGGACAATGGCCAGCCGAGGCCGTGAATGACCAGACCTTCCTGATGTTTTTCTGCGGGAATTTCCCACACTTCCTTGACGCCGACGGCGTAGTGTTGAGGGTCTTTTTCGGCGTCTAAGTTAAATTTTTCGATTAACTGCTTGCCTAAATGACCGCGCACGCCCTCGGCGAACAAGGTGTATTTGCCAAGTAGCTCCATGCCCTGCATGTAACTGTCTTTTTGTTCGCCATCGGCGCCGACACCCATATCGCCCGTGGCGATACCCTTCACCGAGCCGTCGTCGTGGTACAGCACTTCCGCAGCAGCGAAGCCGGGGTAGATCTCAACGCCCATCTCCTCGGCTCGTTCGGCCAGCCAGCGACACACATTGCCCATGGAGACAATGTAGTTGCCGTGGTTGTGGGTGGGCTTGGGAATGGCGAAGTTGGGCAGCTTGCTCGCTTTGTTCGCGCCGGTGTAAAAGAAAAACGTATCGCTGGTCACTTCGGTGTTAAGCGGCGCGCCCAGTTCCTTCCAGTTGGGAAAAAGCTCGTTCATGGCTCTGGGCTCAAGTACCGCACCGGATAAAGTATGTGCACCGACTTCGGAGCCTTTCTCTACCAGGCAGACGGTGATTTCCTGAGATTTCTCTTGTGCTAGTTGCATGATGCGGCAGGCGGCGGACAGGCCAGCGGGACCCGCGCCCACGATGACCACATCAAATTCCATCGATTCACGTTCCACGGTGTTATCTCCCTGTGTTGCTCATTTTTGTCACAGACGCGCCAGGTGAGGGGCGGGCGCTGTTGATAGTATTCAGTGTCAACTTTCCAAGTATATGAATTGTAGCGGCCAAATACCAGAGCAACTCTGTAACTCAATCAGAGTTGGCCTGGCCTCGGCTTGGTATTAATTTACACCACAACGATCATTCTAAGACAACTTTGCCGTGTAATGTAGTTTTTGGGCGGTTTTTTTGTGGGCTGTTTCCGCTCGGGTAGCTTTTTTCGTCGTCGATGGTGTTTGTCAAGAGAGGGCCATGCTTTTTTTTTCGCGATTTGTCTTGACCGTATTGACCTGAAAAGCAGAACTTGGCAAAGTAAAGAACCCACTTGAGGGTTCACTCGGTAATACCGTGGTGAGCTTGTCTTCATCAACCAAATGTGAATGGAATTTCTATGAAGGTTCTAGTAGCTGTAAAGCGTGTCGTTGACTACAACGTCAAAGTCCGTGCCAAGGCCGACGGGTCCGATGTGGATCTGAATAACGTCAAAATGGCGATTAACCCGTTTTGTGAAATCGCCGTAGAAGAAGCCGTGCGCTTGAAGGAGGCCGGAACAGCCTCTGAAGTGGTGGTGGTATCTATCGGTAATAAATCTTGCCAGGAGCAGATCCGCACCGCATTGGCACTGGGTGCTGATCGCGGCATCCAAATCGAAACCGATGCCAGTCCTGGCCCCCTGGAAGTGGCGAAGCTGCTCAAAGGTGTTGTTGAAAAAGAGCAGCCTCAACTGGTCGTCCTCGGTAAGCAATCTATCGATGGCGACAACAACCAGACCGGTCAAATGCTGGCGGCGCTGGCGGGCATGCCGCAAGGCACCTTTGCCTCCGAGGTTTCTGTCGATGGCGATAAGGTCAATGTCACCCGCGAAGTGGACGGCGGTTTGCAGACTATCAGCCTGACACTGCCCGCTGTGGTCACCACCGACTTACGTTTGAATGAACCGCGTTTTGCCTCTCTGCCTAACATCATGAAGGCCAAGAGAAAGCCGTTGGAAGTACTGACCCCGGCGGATCTGGGTGTGGAGCCTGTCTCGCACATGACTTTGGTTGCCGCTGAGCCACCCGCCGAGCGTCAAGCGGGTATTAAGGTTGCAAGCGTTGCGGAACTGGTCGATAAACTGAAGAATGAAGCGAAGGTGATTTGATGAGCACTCTGGTAATTGCAGAACATGACAACAACAGCTTAAAAGCTGCTACTTTGAACGCTGTCGCTGCCGCACAGGCTTTGGGTGACAGCATTGATATCCTGGTTGCCGGTGCTGGCTGTGACGGCGCAGCCCAGGCTGCCGCTGCCATTCCCGGCGTCGGCAAAGTACTGGTAGCTGACAACGCAGTCTATCAGCATCAATTGGCGGAAAACGTATCACTGCTGATCGCTGAAGTTGGCGCGGACTATGACAACGTTGTAGCACCTGCCACGTCTAACGGTAAAAACACCATGCCTCGCGTCGCGGCGCTTTTGGATGTGGCACAGATTTCCGACATTATCTCGGTTGAATCTGCCGATACCTTCAAGCGTCCTATCTACGCAGGTAACGTGATTGCCACCGTGAAAAGCGCCGATCCCAAGAAGGTGATCACAGTGCGTACTACCGCCTTTGATCCCGTTGCCGCCGAAGGTGGCTCAGCTGCCGTAGAAGCGCTGGATGCCGCGCACGACGCGGGTACTTCCGTGTTTGTCAGCGAAGAAGTCGCCGAGTCTGATCGCCCGGAACTGACCTCTGCCAGCGTGGTGATCTCCGGTGGTCGCGGTATGCAAAACGGTGATAATTTCGTTCTGCTGGAAAAAGTGGCCGACAAGCTCGGTGCAGCCATCGGCGCTTCACGCGCGGCGGTTGACGCAGGTTTCGTACCCAATGATATGCAGGTTGGTCAAACCGGTAAGATTGTTGCCCCTGATCTGTACATCGCTGTGGGTATCTCCGGTGCCATCCAGCACCTGGCGGGCATGAAGGACTCCAAAGTCATTGTCGCCATCAACAAAGACGAGGACGCGCCCATCTTCCAGGTGGCTGACTACGGCCTGGTCGCGGATCTGTTTGACGCGGTTCCCGAGCTGGAAGCGGCTCTATAAGATCTTTTCGATACGAAAAAGATACGAAAAAAAGCCCCGCTGTAAACGCGGGGCTTTTTTTATGTCTAGAGTGTCGACTATGGCGAGTACTTGCCGCTTGTTTTCTCGCTGTTACGCTGTCACTCGCCCCGCGCTGCATCGCCGGACGCCTTGTTCCGCTTCTTCTTGACGTTGGGCGCAAAGTCCTGCACCTCAACCGGCATCACCTTGGCGATAATGCCAAAGGCGGGGTTGTCCAGGTAATGCACTTCACCGGCGCGCATACGCCGGCTCTGGGTGAGAGTGATGGCGTGGCGCCACGGGTAGCGAGGGGCATAGGTTTCGCCACTTTCCTGTTTTATGCGCCGCAGCTCAGAGCCCGATACAGGCGTTCGGTAGTTATCGGCCTCTCGCATGATGATTGACTTAGGCCCCAGCGGTGGCGGGGGCATTTGCCAGTTCGGGTGTGTGAGATACTTGCCGTAGGTGTTTAGCCAGAGATTGGTGCTTAGGTGCAGGTAGCGCGATAAATACAGGGTGATACTGCCTTGCAGGCGCGGCCAGGTGTCGGTATCGCCAGAATTATCGAGCACGATGGGCACTGCCGCGCTTTTGTTTTTAACCGGTTGCACCCAGCTTTGATAAAACAGCAATTCCCTTGCGCCGCTATGGGTGAGCGCGGCGACTTCGCTGTTTAAGGTGCGTTGCGCTTCGGGTAAAACGTAAAAGGCCCGCGCCGTTTTGTCCGCGCGTTTTTCTGTACGTGTCGCCTGTTGCCCTAACTCGATTGTCACGCGGCCTGATTCATCCACGCTGACGCTTTGGCCGGGTTTGGCCCGTTCGCGGGCGACGAGTTCTGGATACACCAAAAAACGCCGCGCGCTGGGATATTGCAGTTTAGGTAACAGGGGCCACTGCTCCTGCGTAAGTGCGGCGCTGTTATCGGTAGCGAAGATGGCCAGCTCAACCTGATACCAGGTTTCGGCTTTGGCGTTAGCTGTAGAACAGAGCAGGGCGGCTGTCAGCAATAACAAGGTGCGAAAAGTCGTGTTCATAGTCGTTTACTCATTCAGGCGGCATCCGCCGCTTCTCGGGTAAATTGTTCCAGCAAATCGCTGACAAAGGTAATACGCTCGGCGGCATCGTCTAATGCTTCGCTAAAACGCAGACGCGATGCGCCCGACAGTTTAAAGCGTAATGGGTCTTCTTGCACTCGCGACACCAGGCTCATGGGATTGACGGAAGGGTCGTCGGCAAAATCAAAGCTGCCCCCCGCGTGATTGACGTCGACTTTCTCGATGCCCAATGCCCTGGCTTTTAAGCGCAGCCCGGCGATGCTAAACAGATTTTTTATGGGGTCTGACAGCAGGCCAAAGCGGTCGATCATTTCAACTTGAATGTCGCGCAGGGCATTGTCATCTGTGGCGGCGCTGATTCGTCGGTAGAGTACCAGGCGGGTATTGATATCCGGCAGATAGTCTTCTGGAATCAGTGCGGGCAAATGCAGGTTGACTTCGGTGATGTCATCGCGCGTATCGTCTTCGTTAGGTAATTCGCCGCGTTTCAAGGCATTCACCGCGCGCTCCAGCATGTCCATATACAGGCTAAAACCCACGCTGTGAATTTGACCGCTTTGCTCGTCGCCAAGCAATTCACCGGCACCGCGAATCTCCAGATCATGTGTCGCCAACAGATAGCCCGCGCCTAAATCTCCAGCGGCTTCGATGGCCTCCAGGCGTTTTTCTGCGTCTCGGGTCATGCTTGAACGCGGCGGGCACAGCAAATAGGCGTAGGCCTGGTGGTGAGAACGGCCCACGCGGCCGCGCAACTGGTGTAATTGCGCGAGGCCGAGTTTATCGGCGCGTTCCATAATGAGGGTATTGGCGTTGGGCACGTCGATGCCGGTTTCAATGATGGTGGTGCAAAGCAATACATGGTGTCGCTGGTGATAAAACTCCGACATGACTTTTTCAAGCTCGTGTTCTCGCATTTGTCCGTGGGCGACACCGATGCTTAAATCCGGCAGTAGTTCGCGTAGTTTGCGGGCTTTTTCAGCAATCGTTTTGACTTCGTTATGCAGATAATACACCTGTCCGCCGCGCAGGGTTTCGCGCAGCACGGCTTCCTTGACCAGGGCGATAGAGTGTTCGCGCACAAAGGTTTTGATGGACAGGCGCTTAGCTGGCGGTGTGGCGATAATAGATAAATCGCGGATGCCGCCCAGCGCCATATTTAAGGTGCGCGGAATAGGCGTTGCGGTCAAGGTGAGAATATCGACCTCGGCGCGCATGGCCTTGATGGCATCTTTTTGTTTCACACCAAAACGGTGTTCTTCATCGATAATCAATAAGCCCAAATCGGCGAATTGCCAGGCGGGACTGAGCAGTTTGTGTGTGCCCACCAGAATATCAATGTCGCCTTTTGCCAGGCGTTTATTGACCTCGTCGATTTGCCTGGCGCTGCGAAAGCGCGAGATGACCTCCACTTTTACCGGCCAATCGGCAAACCTGTCCACAAAGGAATTGTAGTGTTGCTGAGCGAGCAGGGTGGTGGGCACAAGCACAGCCACTTGTTTTTGGTTTTGAGTGGCGAGCCAGGCGGCGCGCATCGCTACCTCGGTCTTGCCAAAACCCACGTCGCCGCACACCAGCCTATCCATCACTTTTTCCGCGCACATATCGTTTAGCACGGCGTGGATGGCCTGGGCCTGATCGGGGGTTTCTTCGAAGGGAAAGCCGCTGGCAAAACGCTCGTAATCGTTTTCGTCAAGCTCAAAGCTAAATCCGGTGCGGGTCTCGCGCTTGGCGTAAATGTGCAACAGTTCGGCGGCGACATCGGAGGCTTTTTGCGCCGCTTTTTGTCGCGCTTTCTTCCATTGTTCACTGCCCAGGCTGTGCAGCGGCGCGCTGTCGGCGTCTGCGCCCGCGTAACGGCTGATTAAATGCAGTGCGGACACCGGCACATAGAGTTTATTACCCTTGGCATATTCCAAAGTAATAAACTCCGCTTCCTGTTGGTCCACGGTGAGGCTGCTCAAACCCAAATAGCGGCCAACGCCGTGTTCCAAGTGCACCACGGGAACGCCGGGGCGGAGTTCGTTGATGTCCTTAAAAACCTGCTCGGGAGAGGCGGCGTCACCGCTTTTTCTCAGTCTGCGCTGGGTAACGCGTTGGCCGAATAACTGGGATTCAGCCACCATGGTCGGTTTGCCGGGGCCGTAGTATAAGCCGCGATCCATTGGCGCAACGGTAATGGCAAAGGATTCACCGCTGCTTAAAAAGCTGTGCCAGTTTTCCACCGCGACAGGTTTTAGCTGCTGTCGCGCCAGTGATTCCAGCAACACTTCGCGCCGCCCGGCAGATTCCGCGCACAGCAGTACCGGCCCATTATGGGCGTCGATAAAATCTTTCAGGGCGGATAGGGGTTGATCCTTCGCGCTGCTGATGTCTGGAGGCGTCTGCCAGGTGCCCTTGATGCGAACCGGCGCGTCTGGATCGGTGCGCAGTTCCAGTACCGCGTAGTGTTTGAGCTGTTCGTACAGTTTTTCTACCGCCAAAAATGCCTGTGCCGGTGGCAGTAAAGGACGGCGCGGATCAATACCGTATTGCTCAAACCGCTGGCGCACCTCACTGGCAAAACGCTCGGCGGCGCTGTGATGATCGCCCACGGTAAGCACCGCAGTGTGCTCGGGCAAATAATCAAACAAGGTTGCGCACCGCTTAAAAAACAGGGGCAGGTAGTATTCCGCACCGCCGGGCGCTCGTCCTGCGCTGACTTCATTAAACACCGGGCAGTTATCCGGGTCGCCGTCAAATTGTTCACACCAGTTCATTTGAAACTGATGAATAGCCGAGCGACTTAAAGGAAACTCCCGTGCGGGCAGTATGTTGATGTTTTTAACCTTGGCCACCGTGCGCTGGGTCTGTGGGTCAAAGGTGCGCAGGGTGTCAATTTCGTCGTCGAGTAAATCGATGCGAAAGGGCAGGGCCGAACCCATGGGGTAGATGTCCATGACCGCACCGCGCACGGCGATTTCACCGTGCTCGTAGACGGTATCCACCAGGTGATAGCCGTTTTTTACCAGGGTGTCCCGCAACTGTTGTGCGTCGAGTTGCTGACCGACACTCAGTATCAGAGAATTGCCGGCCACATAATCCGTGGGGGGTAAATAGTGCAACAGCGTGGGTATCGGCACCAACACCACTGCCCCGCGCATCTGTGGCAGTCGGTGCAAGGTGGCCAGTCGCTGGGAAACGATATCCTGGTGCGGTGAAAAATTATCGTAGGGCAGGGTTTCGCGATCGGGAAACACACTCACGTCGATGTCGCTGGCCAGGTAAAAGGGCAGTTCGCGCTCCAGGGTCAGTGCGGTGGCCGTGTCAGCGGTGAGGACAAGGTTTAAGCGCCGGGCAGTGCTGAGGCTGGCGATATACTCACTGGTAGCGCTGCCAAAAAAAGGGCCTGCCGCAGCGCGGCTGCCGGGTTTTTCAGGCCAGCCAGGCGGTGCAGAGGGGTTTGGCGTGCGTTGCGTCATGGTGTCCTTGGTGTGAGTGTAAAACAGTGCGTAAAAGTAGCGCGCATTGTAAGGCCTGCGCGTCCGTATGCCCAGTCGGGTTAAACCCGGATATTCCACCAGTACGGCGACCACTCTGCTATTGTTTATTTAGTATCAATGAGTTATGTCGTGAATAGCAACAAAAGCCAATGTACAAACTATGCCTAAATGGTTTGTCCTTTTGTCCGAAAATTCCATTTACTGGTGAAACATCCGGGTTAACGCGTGGTGTGAATGTTACAGATAGGCTTGCTAAGGAACCCGGCGGGCAGGATAATATCGGTGCACCGGCGGCGAGGCGATTGTCCGCCGCTGATTTTTCACTATTGCCATGAAAGGACGAACAAGGTGACTGAACGCAAGCGCGAAAGACCCGATGATTATTTCAAAGACTGGAAAGAGCGCGAGGCGCTCGCCGAGGGTATGATTCCTCTCGTTGGCAAGCTGTCACGAGAGAAAAACGTCAAATGCTATATCTATGGCCGTTCGCTGGTGAACGAGTCGGTGTTGAACCTGATGAAGCACCATCGCTACGTGCGCCAAGTCGAAGACAATGAGCTGTCTGAATTTGATACTTTCCCGGTTGTTAAAGCGCTGGCGGATATGGATATCGGCCCCGCTCATATTGATATTGGTCGTTTGGCCGTGGGCTTTTTTGAAAAGAAAGAGGGCGGCGATCTCGATTTACAGGCCTATCTGGACAAAGAGCTTGCCCTTCCTGAGGGTGAAGCCAAAGAGCCCCCCCACAAGCCGGTGGATGTTGTACTGTACGGTTTTGGTCGCATCGGCCGCTTGATGGCGCGTATTTTGATTGATAAAACCGATGGCGGTGCGGGGCTGCGCCTGCGTGCGATTGTGGTGCGCAAGGGTAAAGCACCTAACGATCTGGTCAAGCGAGCCAGCCTGTTGCGTCGCGATTCCGTGCACGGTGCCTTCAAAGGTACGATCCGCGTCGATGAAGAGCGTCAATCTTTCGTGGCCAATGGCAATGAGATCAAAGTCATTTACGCCAATTCGCCTGATTCAATTAACTATCACGACTATGGCATCGACAACGCCATGTTGATTGACAACACCGGGGTATGGCGTGATCGCGAAGGTTTGTCACAACACTTGAAGTGCCCCGGCATTGCCAAAGTGATACTGACTGCGCCAGGCAAAGGTGATTTGAAAAATGTGGTAGCGGGCATTAACAACGACGAGATCCTGGATTCCGATCAGATTATTTCCGCCGCTTCCTGTACCACCAACGCCATTTCACCGGCGCTTAAAGCGCTGAATGACAAATTTGGTGTGGTAAGTGGTCACGTCGAAACCGTACACGCCTACACCAATGACCAAAACCTCATCGACAATTACCACAAAGGCCCTCGTCGCGGTCGCTCCGCAGCGCTGAATATGGTGATCACCGAAACCGGCGCGGCCAAGGCGGTGTCCAAGGTGCTGCCGTACTTTGAAGGCAGACTGACCGGCAATGCGATTCGCGTGCCCACGCCGAACGTGTCCATGGCTATTTTGAACCTGCAGCTGGGGCGCGAAACCACGGTCGAGGAGGTCAATGAGTACATGCGCTACATGGCTTTGCACTCACCGCTTCGCAAGCAGATTGATTTCTCGAACTCGCCGGAAGTGGTCTCCACCGATTTTGTCGGCTCTCGTCACGCCTGTATTTTCGATGCGCAAGCCACCGTGGTAAATGGCAAGTCCGCTGTGCTCTACCTGTGGTATGACAACGAATACGGCTATAGCTGTCAGGTGCATCGCATCGTGCAGCAGATGGCGGGCATCCGCTACACGACCTTCCCGCGGGAATCCTGAGTCCTTGCACCAGGGGTAGACTTCATCCAGTCTGCCCCTGACTCATATTTTCAACACCGTTTCCCCCTGTTGGCGTACCGCAGTTTGCAGGTCTTGCGATGCGCGAAAGGGTGGACGGTGGTGACCTCTTGGGCGAGATTGCGCGTCCGGCAGATAAGCTCCAAAACAAGAAGATCAAATAAATTCCCAGCCAATTCCATAGCCAATCTTTACCATAGCCTGAATAACCCTGTATAATGAAGCGGTTTTTTTGGCGCCAACCGTTCCCCCACCAGCTTGCGTCAGCTTAGGCCTGTTTTGGGCGGGTGTGTGACGGTACCAAAGACCCCAGACAACTGTTTTGAATAGGCAGATCGTATGATCAAAATCAAACGAGGCATGGATATTCCCATCCAGGGCGCTCCCGCACAGACCATTGATACCGCTCCACCAGCACGCCATGCGGCCCTGGTGGGTTATGATTACGTGGGCATGAAGCCGACCATGGCGGTAGCCGTGGGCGATATCGTAAAGAAAGGCCAAGTGCTGTTTAGTGACAAGAAAACCCCCGGCGTGCTCTACACGGCACCCGCTGGTGGCACCGTGAGCGCGATTAACCGCGGTGCAAAACGGGTATTGCAGTCGGTGGTGATCGAAGTCCAGGGCGATGACGCCGAGAACTTCGGCGTACACGACCTGAAAACCACGGACAGCGCAGCCTTGCGCGAGTTGCTGGTGCAAAGCGGACAGTGGCCCGCACTGCGCACCCGTCCTTACAGCAAAGTGCCCGCCATCGATTCAGAGGCGGCGGCCATTTTCGTTACTGCGATGGACACCCACCCGTTGGCGGCCGACCCCGCGGTAATTATCGCTGAGCAGGCAGACGCTTTTGCCCTGGGTGTGGATGCCCTGGCAAAACTGACCAGCGGCACTGTGCATGTCTGCCACGCTGCCAATGCCGATCTACCAAAAGCCAGCGCCAGCAACGTCAACTATGCAGGCTTTGCCGGGCCGCACCCCGCGGGCCTTGCGGGTACGCATATTCACATGCTCGAAGGCGCAAGCGTTACTAAAACCGTATGGACGATTGGCTATCAGGATGTGATTGCCATCGGTCGTTTGTTGTTAGACGGTGTTTTGTACACTGATCGCGTGGTGGCGCTTGCCGGCCCGCAGATCAGCAAACCGCGTCTGCTGCGCACCCGTCTCGGCGCTGACTTACAAGCCCTGTGCGCTGGAGAAATGAAACAGGGTGACAACCGCATTATTTCCGGCTCGGTGCTGGGCGGTCGCGGTGTCCAAGGCGCAACAGCGTATTTGGGACGCTACCACAATCAGGTATCCGTGCTGCTTGAAGGGCGTCACCGCGACTTTTTGGGCTGGCTGTCGCCCGGTGCAAAGCGTCACTCCAACCTCGGCATTTATATCTCCAGCTTTTTCGGCTTAAAACCGCTCGCCATGACCACCAATACCAACGGCTCCGAGCGCGCCATGGTGCCAGTGGGCAGCTACGAAAAGGTGATGCCGCTGGATATTTTACCCACGCAATTGTTGCGCGCGCTGTTGGTGGGTGACACCGAGGTGGCTCAGCAGCTGGGCTGCCTGGAACTCGATGAAGAAGATCTGGCGCTGTGCACCTATGTGTGCCCGGGCAAATACGAATACGGTCCCATTTTGCGGGATAACCTCACACGCATTGAGAAGGAGGGCTGATCCGTGGGACTGCGCAAAATTCTAGATGATTTAGAGCCGCATTTTCATAAAGGCGGTAAATACGAAAACTGGTACGCCCTGTACGAAGCGGTTGACACCATTTTCTACTCGCCCGGCAGCGTCACCAGGGCAAATGCCCACGTGCGTGACGGTGTCGATCTGAAACGCATCATGATTACCGTGTGGATGGCCTGTTTTCCAGCCATGTTCTTCGGTATGTACAACCTGGGCTGGCAAGCCACTCAGGTGATGCCCGCGGGTGCGGAACTCGAAGGCTGGCGCGGTGCGATTATCGCCATGCTCGCCGGTTACGATGCCAGCAGCCTGTGGGATTGCTTTATCTATGGTGCGGTATTTTTCGTGCCCATCTATTTGGTCACCTTTATCGTGGGTGGCTTTTGGGAAGTGCTGTTTGCAATGAAGCGCGGCCACGAGGTCAACGAAGGCTTCTTTGTGACTTCCATCCTGTTTGCTTTGATTGCGCCGCCGGATATTCCCCTGTGGCAGGTCGCGCTGGGTATTTCTTTTGGTGTGGTGATCGGTAAGGAAGTCTTTGGCGGCACCGGCAAAAACTTCCTGAACCCCGCCCTGACCGGTCGTGCTTTCCTTTACTTTGCCTATCCCGCGCAGATGTCCGGCGACAGCGTGTGGGTGGCGGTAGATGGTTATACCGCAGCGACCCCGCTGTCCGTGGTGGCCTCGCAGGGTGTTGAAACCCTTGAGCAGCAATGGACCTGGATGGATGCATTCCTGGGTTTCATCCCCGGTTCAATCGGTGAGACCTCAACCCTGGCTATCTTGATTGGCGGCGCGATTATTCTGGCGGCGCGTATCGCTTCCTGGCGTATTGTGGCCGGTGTGATGATCGGCATGGTGGGTTTCTCCCTGCTGCTCAATACCATCGGCTCCGACAGCAACCCCGCCTTTGCCATGCCCTGGTACTGGCATCTGGTCACTGGCGGCTTTGCCTTCGGCATGATCTTTATGGCCACTGACCCCGTGTCGGCCGCGATGACTGACACGGGCAAGTGGGTGTTTGGTATTTTGATCGGCCTGATGACCGTGTTGATTCGTGTGGTTAACCCCGCGTTTCCAGAGGGCATTATGCTGGCGATCCTATTCAGTAACCTGTTTGCACCGTTGATCGATAACTTTGTGGTGCAGGCCAATATCAAACGGAGGCTTGCTCGTGGCTAGTAACGACAGTATCGGAAAAACGTTTCTGGTAGCGTTTGCCCTGTGTGTGGTGTGCTCGGTGGTGGTGTCAACCGCTGCGGTAGTGCTGAAGCCCGAGCAGGAGCGCAATAAAACGCTGGATCTAAAACGCAATATTCTCGCGGCAGCCGGTATGTTGCAGGAGGAAGTGCCCGTCGATCAGCAGTTCGCCAAGGTGGACACCCGCGTGGTCGACCTGCGCACCGGCAAATTCACCAGCGAGGTCAGCCCTGAGTCTTACGATCAGCGCAAGGCAGCGAAAGACCCTGCGCAGTCCAAGGCGGTTCCCGCCGAAGAGGATATCGCTAAGGTGATACGCAGAGAAGACTACGCCAAGGTGTATCTGGTGAAGGACGAGGCGGGCAATGTTGAGCGCATTATCCTGCCCGTACACGGCTACGGTTTGTGGTCAACCCTGTACGGCTTCCTCGCTTTGGAAAGCGACGCCAACACCGTTATCGGCCTTGGTTTTTACGAGCACGGTGAAACGCCGGGGCTGGGTGGTGAAGTGGATAACCCGCGCTGGAAAGCGCAGTGGCAAGGCAAGAAAGTCTATAGGGAGGATAAAGTGGCGCTGGGTCTGATCAAGGGTATTGTGGATCGCAATGCACCGAACGCGGCGTATCAGATTGACGGCCTGTCCGGGGCGACCTTGACCTCCAACGGTGTCACCAATCTGGTGCACTTCTGGCTGGGCAGCGAGGGCTTTGGTCCCTTTATTAAAAACTTCAAAGCAGGGGAGGCGTAGGCAATGGCGACATCCATAAAAGATACGCTGATTAATCCGATTTTTAATAACAACCCTATCGGTTTGCAGATTCTCGGTATCTGCTCGGCGTTGGCGGTAACCTCGTCACTGAAAGTGACCCTGGTTATGTGTGTGGCGCTTACTACCGTAGTGGCGTTTTCCAACTTGTTTGTATCGCTGGTGCGTAATCATGTGCCCAGCGCGATTCGTATCATCGTGCAGATGATTATTATCGCTTCGCTGGTTATCGTGGTCGATCAGATATTGAAAGCCTACGCTTACGGTATCAGTAAACAGCTGTCGGTATTCGTCGGTCTGATTATCACCAACTGTATTGTGATGGGTCGCGCCGAAGCCTTCGCGATGAAAAACCCGCCACTGCCTTCATTTATCGACGGTATCGGCAACGGTCTCGGTTACAGTGCGATGTTGATTTCAGTGGCGGTGGTGCGGGAATTGTTCGGTGCGGGCAAATTGTTTGGTATCGAAATTCTGCCGCTGGTCACCGAGGGTGGCTGGTACAACCCCAACGGTCTGCTGCTGGCACCGCCCAGCGCATTTTTCATCATCGGCTTGTTTATCTGGGCGCTGCGCTCCTGGAAAACCGAACAGAAAGAAGCACCGGAATACAAAATTGCTAAACACACTGTGGCTGAGGAGGGCGCGTAATGGAACATTATCTCAGTCTGTTTGTACGGTCTATTTTTATCGAGAACATGGCTTTGGCCTTCTTCCTGGGTATGTGTACCTTTTTGGCGGTGTCCAAAAAGATCAACGCTGCCCTGGGCCTTGGCATCGCGGTGGTCGTGGTGCAGACCATCACCGTGCCGATTAACAACCTGATTTACAAAAACCTGCTGGCCGATGGCGCTCTGGCCTGGGCGGGTCTGCCAGATCTGGATTTGAGCTTCCTGGGGCTTTTGGCCTATATCGGCGTGATCGCCGCACTGGTGCAAATCCTGGAAATGTTTTTGGATAAGTACGTGCCCGCGCTGTATAACGCCCTCGGCGTGTTTCTGCCGCTGATTACTGTAAACTGCGCTATCCTGGGTGGTACGCTGCTGATGGTAGAGCGCGATTACACCTTTGGTGAGTCGGTGGTGTTCGGCGCCGGTTCCGGGGTTGGCTGGGCGCTGGCGATTGTGGCGTTGGCAGGTATTCGCGAAAAACTGAAATACAGTGATGTCCCCAAAGGTCTTGAAGGCCTGGGTATCACTTTTATCATCGTTGGACTGATGTCGCTGGGCTTTATGTCCTTCGGCGGTATTGACATCTAGGGGCGCATGTTATGGATATGACAATTGTATATGGTGTAGGCATGTTCACCGCGATTGTGCTGGCGCTGGTAGCCATCATTTTGGTCGCGCGTTCCTGGCTGGTGAGCTCCGGCGAAGTGTCTATTGTGGTCAATGGTGAAAAAACCATCAATGTACCAGCGGGCGGCAAACTGCTGACCACGCTGGCCGCCGCCGATCTGTTTCTTCCCTCGGCCTGTGGTGGTGGCGGCACCTGCGCGCAGTGTAAGTGTATAGTCAAATCCGGCGGTGGCTCTATGCTGCCCACGGAAGAATCGCACTTTACCCGTCGCGACGCCGCAGAAGGTTGGCGGTTAAGTTGTCAAACCGCTGTTAAGCAGGATATGGAAATCCAGGTACCCGAGGAAGTGTTCGGTGTTAAACAGTGGGAGTGTACCGTTGAGTCCAACCCCAATGTGGCCACCTTTATTAAGGAGCTGACCCTGCGTTTACCCGAGGGTGAAAACGTGGATTTCCGCGCGGGCGGTTATGTGCAGCTGGAATGTCCGCCACACCTGGTTAAGTACAAAGATTTCGATATCGACGAGGAATACCGCGGCGATTGGGAGCGCTTCAAGTTCTTTGATTTGGAGTCCAAGGTTGAGGAAACCGTGATCCGCGCTTATTCGATGGCGAACTATCCTGAAGAAAAGGGTATCGTGAAATTCAACATCCGTATCGCCACACCGCCCCCCGGCAGTGAAGGCATTCCCTGCGGTAAGATGTCCTCCTGGGTGTTTAACTTGAAGCCCGGCGACAAGGTCACAGTGTACGGGCCTTTCGGAGAGTTCTTTGCCAAAGACACCGATGCAGAGATGGTATTTATCGGTGGTGGTGCCGGTATGGCGCCTATGCGTTCGCACATCTTCGATCAGCTGAAGCGTTTGAAGTCCAAGCGCAAGATGTCCTTCTGGTACGGTGCGCGCTCGCTGCGTGAAATGTTCTACCAGGACGAATATGATCAGCTGGCCGCCGAGAATGACAACTTCAGCTGGCATGTTGCTCTGTCCGATCCGCAACCAGAAGATAATTGGGAGGGCTTAACCGGCTTTATCCACAATGTCCTGTACGAAGAATATCTCAAGGATCACCCTGCACCTGAAGACTGTGAATACTATATGTGTGGGCCGCCCATGATGAACGCGGCGGTCATTCAGATGTTGACGGAGCTTGGGGTAGAACCAGAGAACATTCTGCTTGACGACTTTGGTGGCTAGGTTGACCTTGCCCAGCCACCGCTTGCGGTGGGTCTTCGCGTGCCTCGTAGCGCTTGCACTGCTTACTGGCTGTGAGAAACAGCCAGAGCTGGTGGCGCTGGAAGGTCAGGCCATGGGCACGTTCTGGCACGTTACATTTGTCCCCACCTCTGCGGTGCTGAACAACGACGGGTTAAAACAGGGTATTGCGGACGTGCTGGAGCGGCTTGAGGCGAGCATGTCCACCTACCGTCCTCACTCCGATATTTCCCGTTTTAACAAGCTGTCTGCGGGCGAACCGTTCACCCCGGACGCGGATTTCACCGTGGTACTGGACGCAGCCCTGGAGGTCGGTAAAAAAAGTGGCGGCGCTTATGATGTCACCATTGGCCCGCTGATTGAGGTTTGGGGTTTTGGTGCCAAGGGGCGGCGCACTACCTTGCCGGAAAAGCAGGAAATCGAAAAGGCCCTGGCGGCGAGTGGTGTATCCGCGCTGCGCTGGGAGAAAAATCTGGGTCAACTGACCAAGACTCGCCCGGTCGGTTTGGATTTCTCCTCTCTCGTCAAGGGATATGCGGTAGATGCTGTGGCCCTCTGGTTGCAATCTCAGGGCATTGAGCAATACCTGGTGGAAGTGGGTGGCGAGCTGCGCGTTGCAGGCGGTAAGCCCAATGGCCAGCCCTGGCGCGTAGCTATAGAACAACCGGAGGTGATGTCGGGAGACATAGCCGCCACCTTGGCACTTACCAACGCGGCAGTCGCGACCTCCGGTGACTATCGCAATTTCTTTGAAGTCGACGGCAAACGCTATTCGCATACCATAGATCCGCGCACTGGTTATCCGGTAGATCACAATCTGGTTTCGGTGACGGTGATCCACGATAGCGCCATGTTTGCTGATGCCTGGGCCACCGCCTTGCTGGTGGTCGGCACCGAGCAGGCCTTGAGGTTGGCCAAGCAGTACAATTTGGCAGTATTTTTGATCCGCCGTAAGGACGATGCCTTTATCGCCATTTCGTCTCCGGCATTTGGCCCGTATTTATAAGTCCTTCCCACAGAGGATACGATCATGGAATATTTTTTTATAAGCATGCTACTGACGGCCGTAGTGATCGCCGCAATGGCTATTGGCGTCATTATGGGTCGCGAGCCAATTAAAGGTTCCTGCGGTGGTATGGGTGCCCTGGGTATCGATACCTCCTGTGAGATCTGTGGCGGCGATCCAAAGCGTTGTGACGAGGAAACCCGCGACGGCACCCAGGCTGGCGTGCAGTTCTACAAGGCGGATTGACCCTTCCCACAAGGTAGCTGCACTTAGCGAGTGGTATTGATAAGGCTTATGACCAGCTATCCTTTTTTTATCGGGCTGCGCTACAGTTTTAGCAGGCGCCGCCAACGTCTGGCGACTATCATCGCTGCGGCCTCCACCTTGGGCATGATTCTTGGAACGGCCTGTCTTATTACCGTGTTGTCGGTGATGAACGGTTTTGCCGGTGAAATGCGCGGTCGGATTTTATCCCTGGTGCCCCACGGTTTTGTCACCGCGACTGCGCCACTGGCAGATTGGCAGCACTTTGCCGCAGCGTTAAACCAGCGCGAGCACATCCTCGCTGCGGCGCCGTACTTACGGGAAAAAGTCATTGTCGCAGGTACCGCCTCGGTACAGCCCGGTGAGCTTAAAGCCGTGTCCATCGCTCACGAGGACAGTGTGTCCAGGGCGCCTGGGGTGATGGCTCCGGGGGTGTTTGAGCAGTTAAATACACCGTTTACCACCGTGTTAGGCGCGGGTCTGGCGCAGGCTCTTGGGGTGCGTGTGGGTGACCGGGTTATAGTGACCTTACCCCGCCTCAGTGTGACACCGCTGGGGGTGTTTCCGCGCACGAAAACCCTGACCGTGGTTGGCGTTTTTGAGGTGGGCGCACAGCTTGATCGGTATCGCCTGTATGTTAGTTTGGTGACCGGGCAAAAACTGTTGGGGCAGAAAAACACGGTCGCAGGTTTGCAGCTTAAAACGGAACATTTAATGACTGCCCCCGCAGTGCTGAAGCGACTGGCCAGAGACTTAGGCGATGAGTATACGGTGACTGACTGGACCCAGACTCAGGGTTCGCTGTTTCGTGCGGTAAAAATGGAAAAGCTGATGGTCACTCTGTTGTTGTTTGCGGTTGTCGCCGTGGCCGCATTTAATATTGTGTCCACCCTGGCGCTGTCGGTGACGGAAAAGCGCGGCGATATCGCCGTGCTGCGCGCTTTGGGAGCCAGTCGTGGCGGTGTGTTAATGACGTTTTTGATTCACGGGCTGGCGCTGTCGATTCTAGGTATAGCCGCGGGCGTTATTGTCGGCACCACTCTGGCTTTAAATATCGCCGATATTGTAAAGTGGTTTGAATCTTTGCTCGGCGTACATTTGTTTGACCCTGACGTGTATTTTATTGCTGAACTGCCTTCCCGGTTGCAGTGGTGGGATGTTGTTCTGGTAGCCTGTGTATCGCTGTTACTCAGCTTTTTGGCATCGCTGTACCCGGCATGGCGCGCTGCAAATATCGCACCCGCCGAGATTTTGAGAGATGAATAGACCATGACAGAAACGGTACTTGCGTGTAATGCACTGTGCAAAAGCTATCGGGACGGTGATCGCGAAGTCTCTGTGCTGCGCGGAGTGAATTTTCGTTTACGCGTCGGCGAAAAAGTGGCCATCACCGGCGTCTCCGGTTCGGGTAAATCGACCCTGTTGAACCTGTTGGGGGCACTGGATTTACCCAGCAGCGGCGATGTCGTGTTGTGTGGCGAAAGCATTGCCTCGCTGAGTGAAAAGCAGCTCTGCCATGCACGCAACAAGCACCTGGGGTTTGTGTATCAGTTTCATCACTTGCTGGCGGAGTTTGACGCCAGAGAAAACACCGCCATGCCCCTGCTGGTGGGCGGTATGAAGCGCGCGCAGGCGTTTGCCAAGGCCGGCGAGATGCTGGCGCGAGTGGGGCTTTCCCACCGCGTAAGTCACAGACCCGGGCAACTCTCCGGCGGTGAGCGCCAGCGGGTTGCGATCGCCCGCGCTTTAGTGACACAGCCCGCCTGTGTGTTGATGGATGAGCCCACCGGTAACCTCGATCCAGATTCCGCCGCACAGGTGCTGGAGCTGATTCACGATTTAAACGACAGCCGTTCGGCTTTTGTCGTCGTTACCCACGACCCCGCGATTGCCGCCCGACTGCAGGCCCATTACCAACTTGTCGATGGGCAACTGGTGCGTCACTGATGCGTCTGACCACGGTTTTTGCGCTGGCGACGCGCTACACTTTTGCCCAGGGTGGGCGGCGCTACTTGTCCACGTTTTTGTCCTCACTGTCCATGTTGGGTCTGGTGTTAGCCGTTGCTCTGCTAATCACTGTGCTGTCGGTGATGAACGGTTTTGACAAAGAAATGCGCGAACGCATTTTAGCCTTGGTTCCCCACGTCACCCTCTACGCTCAGCGCCCCGTGTTGCCCGCTGACCCGGCGCTGACCCAGGTGTTGGATGGTATCGGCGCGATAACGTCCTATTTCCCCTTTGTCAGCGTCAACGGTTTACTGATGCGCGAGCAGGGGCTTGAGACTGCGGCAGTTATGGGCATGAACAGCGATGATGTCGGTGTGCGTTTGGGTGCGGTCATGTCCGCAGATGCGCTGGTGCGTTTTGAGAACAATACGCGCGCGATTATTTTAGGTGCGGGGCTTGCCAAAGCCGCCAAGTTGGAAGCCGGTGATCGCTTTACCTTGATTGTGCCGCCGCCTGGTGGTGTGCAAAGTCGCGCCAGTCCGCGGTTTGAAGCTCTGACCGTGGCGGGCATCATGAACAGCGGTACCGAGCTTGACGAAACCGCCGCTGTTGTTCACCTGGCAACCGCCAGCGAGATGGCGGGTTTTAACGGCAAGGCCATCGGTTATCAATTGTTTTTGAAGGATGTGTTTTCTGCACCTGAGCAGGCGTGGTCTATCGCGCAGGTATTACCGCAGGCTTTTTACGCCGTCGACTGGACTCGCACCCACGGCAATCTCTACAGCGCTATTCAGCTATCGCGCACCCTGGTCACCTTGTTGTTGCTGTCGGTAATTGCGGTGGCGGCGTTTAACGTGGTGTCGTCGCTGGTGCTGGTGGTGTTTGATAAGCAGCGCGATATCGCTATTTTACGTACCATGGGTGCAACACCCGCCAATATCGCTCAGGTTTTCCTGTTGCAGGGCGCATTGATTGGTTTGGTCGGCGTGCTTGTTGGCAGCGTGCTCGGCATTGTCTTGAGCGTCAGTTTACCTTCCGCGGTAGCCTGGCTTGAGCATTTGCTCGACATGCGTTTTTTAAGCACAGACGTGTATCCGGTGTCGTTTTTGCCGTCCCAGCTCAGAGTCGCCGATGTAGGGTTAATCAGCGCTGTGGCCTGGTTGATGTGCGTGCTGTCGGCGCTGTACCCAGCTCGCCGCGCCGCGAAATTAGCCCCTGCACTTATTCTTCATCAGGAGTGAGATCCCGCCGCAGGCGTTGTTGCTGACGTCTGTGCCAACGCAGGGTCACCCATGCTCGCCAGACCATATTCATCACAAAATACCCAAGCGCGCCCAAACACACTGCCATGACCAGGCTGCCTAAAAGCAGCGGTTGCCAAATGCTGTCCATACTTTGGCTGAGCCACTCCCAGCTCAGGGTAAAACCGTCAATTTGCGCGGGGATGTCCATCAGCAGGGCACCCAGGCGATAGGCCAGATAAAAAATGGGCGGAATGGTAATGGGGTTTGTCACCCAAATCAGGGTGATGGACAGGGGTAGGTTACAGCGCAGCAGCATGGCGGCGAAGGCTGCAACAAATATCTGCCCGGGAATGGGCAGCATGGCCGAGAAAATGCCCACGAAGCAGGCCACGGATGCCGAATAACGATTGATATGCCAGAGGTTGGGGTCATAGATCCGATTGCCCAGCACGCCCAACCACTTGTGTTTGCGCACGCCAGCGGGGTTGGGGAGCATTTGTTTGAGTAAGGATCTGGGCATATAGGATGTGGCTGCGCTAATTGGCCTGTGTTGCAATGTGTTTATGTGGGGTAAAACATCGAGGCTATTATGCACATTTATGCAGCCGATCTCTATTGGTGTGGGCGGCGTTGGCAAATAGTTGTTGTAATTATGAGTGGAGTTCTAGCTACTCAGTAGTATGGACGCCACCCCTTTTTTGAGATTCGCTCTGGCTGTGGTGTTGGCTGTATTCCTCACATCCCTATTGCCCCAACTACCAGATTTCGCTTTGCTGTTCGCGGGGTTTGGGTTTTGCCTGTGGGCGCTGATGCGAAGGCGATGGTTTGTTCTGGGTCTGGTGTTTGGTCTGTTATGGGCATCAATCTGGGGGCACATGCTGTTGCAGCAGCGTCTGCCTGAGTCTTGTTCCGGGCAGTGGTTTGAGGTGGAGGGGCAGGTCAGTTCTCTGGTGCGTCAGTATGACGGCAGCTTACCCGCGCAGCATTTCCGGTTTGATGTTACGCGCTTTATGCAAGGTGACACGCGCTGTTTGCAACCGCGCCAGCTCTGGTTGAGCGCCTACCAACAGCAGGGTTTCAGTGCGGGCAGTCGCTGGCGGTTACAGGCGCGGCTAAAGTCACCCAGGGGTTACAACAACCCCGGCGGGTACAACCGTTTGCTGTGGTTTGCCAGTCGAGGTATCGACGCCACCGGTTCGGTCAGAGTCTCCAGCGCTGTGCCCCTGCCGCCTCGGCTGCATTTTCACAGTACCGTCAGTGTCCTGCGCGAGCACGTGCGCGCGACGATACTGTCCTCGGTTGTACATAGCGATGCGGCGGCGATTTTAGTGGCTCTGGGAGTAGGCGATAACAGTTTGATTCGCTCTCAGCTAAGTGACGCTCTGCGGGCGCTTGGTATTTCGCATATTGTAGTGATTTCGGGGCTGCATATTGCTTTGGCAGCAGGCTTGGGGCTGTTCCTGGGGAAGCTGTTTGCGCTGCTGGGTTTGGGCGGTGCCAGAGCAATGGGTTTGTGCCTGGCGCTGGTCTTTGCGACGTATTACGCGTTGCTTGCGGGGCTGGCGCTGCCTTGCCTGCGCGCCTTGATAATGCTGTATGTGGCCGTGTGGTTTTTGCTGCGGGATGCGCCCACTCCACTGTGGCTGCCTTTTGGGGTGGCTTTGTGCGCGGTGCTTTTATGGCAGCCGCTGTCCCCATTGGGCGCGGGATTCTGGTTGTCTTTTGGCGCCGTGGCGGCATTGCTGGCGTTGGCGAGGCGCTACCGTTATCTGTCCGCCTGGCGTTTGGCATTGTTGATGCAAGCTTTTTTAGCGGTGTTGATGTCGGTGCTGTCGCTGTGCTTTTTCGATGGCTTGAGTCCGGTGATGTTGTTGACTAACGCCGTGTTCGTACCGCTGGCGTCACTGTTTGTGGTGCCCGCGGTATTGCTGGCAGCACTCGCCAGCCTTGCCAATAGCCCTCTGGCGCCGGCCTTGTGGCGATTCCTCGGCGATGGGCTTGGCGCGGTCATTGAGCTGCTAAGTCGAACGTCCCAGGAATTGCCCAATCCCTGGGTGGAGTTATCGCCCGGTGTCATCGCACTCACGGTTGCCGTGCTGGCGGCTGCCCTGCTGTTACTGCCACCATTTCGCGGCCTGCGCGGTATTGCGGTGGTATTACTACTGCCTCTGGTATTACCCCGTGGCAGTAATGTACCTGCAGGTGCGGTGGATATCTGGGTATTGGATGTGGGGCAGGGCACGGCGGTGCTGGTGCACAGCGCCGAGCACAGCCTGCTTTATGACACCGGCGGTGGCAGCGATACGTTTACCATCGCCGAGTCGGTGTTGCTGCCGGTGTTGCGACGGCTTGGTATAAAGCAGCTCGATACGCTGGTGATCAGTCACGCTGACAATGATCACAGTGCAGGCGCGATGTGGTTAAAGCAGCGCTACCCCAATCTGCAAAGTATCAGTTCAGACCCGCGCTTTGGCGAAACAAGCTGTGTTGCGGGCATGTTGATCGATTGGCCGCTGGAGGCGGGCAGGGTGCTGGAAGCGCAGTTTTTAGCACCGTTTTCAGCGACAGAGCGGCGTTTGTCCAACGATTCCTCCTGTGTGCTGCAATTGCGTATCGGTTCCCACAGGGTGTTACTGCCGGGCGATATTGAAGCGGCGCGCGAGCGCGAGCTGGTGCGCGTATATGCGGCTGAGCTGGCGGTGGATGTGCTGTTGCTGGCCCATCACGGCTCCAATACTTCCAGCACTCATGCCTGGTTAAAACATGTGCGCCCGCGCCTGGGTATCGCCTCGGCGGGCCATGCCAATCGCTTTTCCCACCCGCATCCCCAGGTGCTTGAGCGGCTCGCGCAGCACGGTGTCACGGTGCTGAATACGGCGCACGATGGCGCGATTTTGCTGCGGTTTTACCCCGATGACTCGATGGTAATAAAGCGCTGGCGCTATGCGAACTGGCGCTATTGGTACTGATGTGTTTGCCCGCGCGGCACAAAACACCGTGGGCTGGTAAACTGGCGATATTGGCATTGACACGTTTGTCTGCGCTTTACCTCGGCGTATAATGGCGCCTTTGTTTTACTGATGAGGGTTTTTCGTGCTGGAGTTACTGACCGCTGGTGGCTGGTTGATGGTGCCGATTTTACTGTGCTCTGTTGTCGCTGTCGGCATTTGTATTGAGCGTTTGGTGGCGCTTAACCGTAAGAAAATCGCGCCACCTCATCTGTTAGCCACTGTCTGGCAGCAGTTAAAAAATGAGTCCATGAGTGAAGAGGGATTGAAAAAACTGCGTCAATCGTCGCCGCTGGGCAATATTCTCGCCGCGGGACTCAGCAATGCGCGCCAGGGCCGGGAGGTGATGAAAGAGAGCATTCAGGAGGCCGGCTCCCACGTCGTGCACGAGATGGAGCGCTATCTGGATACGCTGGGCACCATTGCTGCAATCACGCCGCTATTGGGGCTGCTCGGTACGGTGATGGGTATGATCAAAGTATTTGCGAGCATTATGGCCGAGGGTACGGGCAACGCCAGCGTACTCGCCGGCGGTATTTCCGAGGCCTTGATAACTACCGCAGCGGGGCTGGTGGTGGCCATCCCAGCGCTTGCCATGCACCGTTTTTTTCAGCGTCACATTGACACCATCGTGGTGGAGCTTGAGCAGGAGACGATCAAGCTTGTGGATGCCTTGCACGGGGAAAAATCGATCAAGAGAGCCCCTAAAAAAGAGGCGCGTTCGTGAATTTCAAGCGTCACCGGCAAAGAGAAGAGCTTGGGGTGAACCTGACCCCCATGATCGACGTGGTGTTTCTGTTGCTGATTTTTTTTATGGTGTCTACCAGTTTCAATCGTGAAACCGAGCTGGTGATCGATCTTCCTCAGGCAAAGGGGCAACTGAAAACGGAAAACCCCCAGGAGCTGGAAGTCGTGATCGACGAAAGCGGCGAAGCCAGAGTGAATGGTCAGACCCTGGTGGATCAAAATATTCGCACCATCCAGGCGGCGCTGTATAGACTATCCGGCGGTGATCGCAGCCGTCCGCTGCGCATTGCCGCCGATGCGCAGGCACCACACGCTTCTGTGGTGCGGGTGATGGACGCTGCGGGTCAGATGGGGCTTGTGCATATGACCATCGCCACCCATTTGCCGGCCAATGCCGACGAGTAAGCCAGGCTGGCAAGATAAGCTCCTGGCGGCGTGGTATCGTGGCGCCTGGTGGCTTATTTTGCTATACCCTGTCTCTTTGTTGTTTCGTTTTGTCGCCGCTGTGCGCAAATGGCTGTATCAAACCGGTCTGAAAACGTCCTGGCGCGCGCCCGTGCCGGTGGTAATTGTGGGCAATATCACCTTAGGCGGCACGGGTAAAACCCCTGTGATTATCTCCCTGGTGCAAGCCCTGCAGGCAGCGGGTAAAAACGTGGCGGTGATCAGCCGCGGTTACGGTGCCGCTGGGCCTTTCCCACATCGCGTAACCGCTGACAGCCGCGCTGAACAGTGTGGCGATGAGCCCCTGTTGATCTATCAGCGCACCGGCTGCGTGGTGGTGGCAGGTCCTAAGCGCCGCCTGAGCATAGAAATGGCGTTGCGTGAGCAGCCCATCGATATCGTGCTCTGCGATGACGGTCTGCAACACTATGCCCTGGCGCGCGACTATGAAATTGCTGTGCTGGATGCAGCGCGCGGCGTGGGCAATGGCTGGTGCCTGCCCGCGGGCCCCCTGCGCGAGCCGCCATCGCGTTTGCAAAGTGTCGATACAGTGCTGTATCGCGGGGGTAGCGCGGCGGACACTGCGGTCACTTATCAATTTGGCGCACTGGTCAATCTGAAAACCGGTGAGCAGCGCGCTTTTAGCCCTGCCTCCTTGGGTGAAAGCGTTTATGCCCTGGCGGGCATCGGTCAGCCCCAGCAGTTTTTTGATGCTTTGCTGGCGCAGGGTTTTCGCCCGGAGCCGCACATATTTGCCGATCACCACCGCTTTACTGCCCGGGATTTACAGGCACTGGGGGATAAACCCCTTATCATGACGGAAAAAGACGCGGTAAAATGTCGGTCATTCGCCAGTGACAAGCACTGGTTTTTACCGATCAGTGCCACGTTGCCCGATGGGCTTGCGGAGGCACTTATCGCACTGTGTGAACGGGAGTTGTGATGGCATTTACTGTAGTTATTCCGGCGCGCCTGGCCTCCACGCGCTTGCCGCGCAAGGTTTTGCTCGATATCGCGGGCAAGCCCATGCTCGAACGGGTTTATCAACAGGCGCTGGCCAGTTCCGCTGCGGAGGTGGTGATCGCCACCGACAGTGATGAGGTGGTGGAAGTGGCGCAGGGTTTTTCAGCCAATGTGGTAAAAACCCGTGCCGATCACCCATCTGGAACCGATAGATTGCAAGAAGTGGCGCAGCATTTTGGCTTTGATGATAAACATATTATCGTAAACGTGCAGGGCGACGAGCCGCTGCTTCCGCCTGCGCTGATCGATCAAGTCGCGCAAAACCTTGCGGCCAATCCACAGGCGGGCATTGCCACCTTGTGCGAGCCCATTACCGAGCTGGATGAAGTCTTAAACCCCAATGCGGTGAAAGTGGTGTTTGATAAAAACGGTAAGGCGCTGTATTTCAGCCGCGCGTCCATCCCCTTTGCCAGAGAGGGTTTTAACCTGGCGTCCGCTCAGTGGTATCGGCATATTGGTATTTACGCCTACCGCAGCGGTTTTTTGCACGATTTCGTTAGCTGGCCACCCGCGCCGCTTGAACAAACTGAACATTTGGAACAATTGCGCGCCATGTACAACGGCGTTGACATTCATGTGGATGTGGCGGCACAAACAGTGCCCGCCGGGGTTGATACCGAAGCTGATTTAACGGCTGTACGCGCTTTTTTTGAGGCGAGACCTTGAGCCGCGTCGTCTTTGTTTGTCTGGGTAATATCTGTCGCTCGCCAGCAGCGGAGGGGGTGTTCACGCATATGGCCAAACAGGCGAGCCGTGGTCTAATTAAAGAGTTAAGCGTCCGCTATGGATTGCGATAAACCCTTAGCGGCCCACAATACCCTGGCGCTCAATGCCTGCGCAGCTTTGTACGGTGAAGCGAAAAAAGAGCAGGATATTGTCGATGCGATAGCCTTGGCCAAAGCTAAACAGCTTCCGCTTATTCCCCTGGGTGAGGGCAGTAATGTGGTCTTTGCCAGGGCGAAAGTTCACGCCTTGGTGTTGAAAATTGCCCTGCGCGGTGTGCGGGTGCTCAAAGAAAACGAGGACAGTGTCCTGCTGCGTGTGGCGGCGGGCGAAAACTGGCATCAACTGGTCTGCGACACGGTAGCAAAACACTGGTATGGCCTTGAAAATCTCGCCTTAATTCCCGGCCTTGTCGGCGCTGCACCAGTGCAAAACATCGGTGCCTACGGTGTTGAGGTCAAACAATTTATCGATACCGTACACGGCCTTTGCATCAATAGCCAACAGCGCTTGAGTTTTTCTCGCGACGACTGTGAGTTTGCCTACCGCTCCAGCGTGTTTAAAGGCGCTTTACAGGATAAAATCATTATCACTGCGGTGGACTTTAAACTGACAAAACGTGCTCGCGCTAAAACCCATTACCCCGCTTTGGCGCATTTCTTGAAGCAGCAGGGTATTGATAATCCCAGCCCGCAGAATGTGTTGGATGCGGTGATCAGTATTCGTCGGCAGCGCCTGCCAGACCCAAACCAGACACCCAATGCGGGCAGTTTTTTTCATAATCCGGTGGTAGATAAAGCAACGGCGCAGGCTTTACTGCAAGGCGATCCCAATATGCCCCAGTATCCCGCAGGCGATGGCGTTAAACTTGCCGCGGCGTATCTGATTGAGCAGTGTGGTTTTAAGGGCAAGCTGGCAAACGGCGTAGGTGTACACCCGCAACATGCACTGGTATTGATTAATCCCGGCGGTGCCGGCGGAGAAACATTGCTGGCATTTGCCAATGAGATTCAGCGGGTGGTGTTGGAGCGCTACGGCGTCGCGCTGACTATAGAGCCACGCGTATATCGAGATGAATCGTGAACGGCTTTGACAGCAAAGCATTTTTGGCAACGCTAACCAGTCGTCCCGGCGTTTATCAAATGTACGATGCAGACGGCAGGATTCTCTATGTCGGCAAGGCAAAAAACCTTAAAAATCGCCTCAGCAGTTATTTTAGAAACACAGGGCTTTCCAATAAAACTGTGGCACTGGTGGGCAAGATTCGCGATATTCAAGTGACCGTAGTGGCGACAGAGCGGGATGCCTTACTACTTGAACATAATCTGATTAAAGCCCATAAGCCGCCGTATAATATTCTGTTAAAAGACGATAAATCCTATCTTTACGTGTATTTATCCAGTGAGGACAAGTATCCCCGCCTGGCACTGCACCGCGGCGCCAAGCGCAAAAAAGGCCGCTATTTTGGCCCCTATCCCAGTGCCAATGCAGTGCGTGAAAGTCTGCATTTTTTGCAAAAAGTGTTTCAGGTGCGCCAGTGTGAGGACAGCTATTTCCGCAATCGCTCAAGGCCGTGTCTGCAACATCAGATCGGGCGATGCACTGCGCCCTGTGTAGAGCTGGTCAGCGAGGCCGAGTACCGGGAGCAGGTCGACAATACTGTGCTGTTTTTAAGCGGTAAATCGCAGCAATTGATGCGCCAGTTAGCGGATGAAATGGAGGCCGCTGCCAAAGCATTGCAGTATGAAAAAGCCGCTAAACGGCGCGATCAGATCGCTTTTTTGCAGGAGGTGCAAGCGGTTCAGGGCATCGAAGGCAGCAGCGGCGATCTGGATATTCTCGCCATTGCCAGCGGCGCTGGTAAAGCCTGTATCCATGTGCTGTTTGTGCGCGGGGCGCGGGTGGTGGGCAGTCGCAGTTACTATCCGCCCCTGCGTTTGGATGAAACAACACCAGTGGTGTTATCCGCATTTTTAACCCAGTTTTATTTAAATGCTGAACGGCAGATTCCGCGGGAGCTTTTGGTGAGTCATATACCGGAGGATCGCGAAGCACTGGAGTCTATTTTCAGCGAGCGCAGTAATCGCAAGGTTGCCATTCGCGCACGGGTGCGCAAGGAGCGGGCGCGCTGGCTGGCACTTGCCAGACAAACCGCAGGCAGCAATCTGGAGGCGCACTTACAAGGTACTAAAAACCAGTTGGCGCGTCTTGAGCAGTTGGCCGGTGTCTTGGGGCTGGACGCACTACCTGAACGCATCGAGTGTTTTGATATCAGTCACAGCAGCGGCGAAGCCACGGTAGCTTCCTGTGTGGTGTTTGGCAAAGAGGGCCCCAAAAAGTCTGATTATCGGCGTTTTAATATTGAGAGTGTGGCTGCGGGGGATGACTACGGCGCCATGTATGAAGCGTTGACTCGGCGTTATCGGCGCGTGCAGAGCGGCGAGGGCGTGTTGCCGAATGTACTGTTAATCGATGGCGGTAAGGGGCAGGTCGCTCAGGCGATGGAAGTGTTGTCTGAGTTAGGTATCAGCGGTGTGGAAGTCGTCGGCGTCGCCAAGGGTAGTACCCGCAAAGCAGGTTTTGAAACCTTAATTAACGCTGCGAATGGGCAGCATTATCA
>PDSN01000028.1 GCA_002748505.1 Gammaproteobacteria bacterium
ACGCTTATGGGGCTGGGTTGTTATCCCGGCACCGATAGACAGTTTTTGGGTATGTTGGGGATGCACGGTTTTTACGAGGCCAACATGGCCATGCACCATGCGGACGTGATTCTCGCTGTTGGAGCGCGGTTTGATGATCGGGTGACCAATACCGTCAGTAAGTTCTGCCCCGGCGCAAAAATCATTCACATCGATGTGGACCCAACCTCTATCTCCAAAACCGTCGCTGCGGATATCCCCATCGTGGGTCTGGTGCAGCCGGTATTGAACGAGCTGCTCAATCAAGTGCGCCAGGCGCAGAAGAAAAACGACGATGAGCCGGACACAGAGGCGCTGGCGCGCTGGTGGAAGCAGATCGATGCCTGGCGTGAAGCACACGGTTTGTGGCATGGGCGGCGCTACGGTGAAAGTGAAATGATTATGCCTCAGCAGGTGATTCAGGCCCTGTATGATGTGACCGAGGGCAACGCCTTCGTTACCTCGGATGTCGGTCAGCATCAGATGTTTGCTGCACAGTATTACCGGTTTGACCAGCCGCGGCGCTGGATCAACTCTGGCGGCCTTGGCACCATGGGCTTTGGTTTGCCATCGGCGATGGGCGTGAAACTGGCATTTCCCGATGCGGATGTGGCCTGTGTGACCGGTGAAGGCAGCATACAAATGAATATTCAGGAGCTTTCCACCTGCACGCAATACAACACGCCGGTGAAAGTTATTAACCTGCGCAACAATTATCTGGGTATGGTGAAGCAATGGCAGGATATGCAGTACGAGGGTCGTCATTCGTCCAGTACCTATGAAGATTCTTTGCCCGACTTTGTGAAGCTCGTCGAGGCTTATGGTCACGTGGGTATGCAAATCAAAAAGCTGGAAGATTTAGAGCCCGCCATGCGCGAGGCTTTTGCGATGAAAGATAAGCTCGTCTTTCTCGATGTTTTAATCGACCCCACTGAGCACGTGTATCCGATGCACATTGCGCCCAATGGGTCGATGAAAGACATGTGGCTGAGCAAAAACGAGAGGACTTAATCATGCGCAGAATTATTTCGATTTTAATGGAGAATGAACCCGGTGCACTGTCGCGCGTGGTCGGCCTGTTTTCGCAGCGTGGTTACAATATCGACACCCTGAACGTAGCCGCCACCGACGATGCGACCTTATCGCGGTTAACCTTGACGACCTACGGCAATGACAGGCAAATGGAGCAAATCACCAAGCAGCTTAATAAATTGGTAGATGTGGTTAAGCTGGTAGATTTGACCGAGGGCGCTCATATCGAACGCGATTTATTACTCATAAAAGTGCGCGCCACCGGTGCGATGCGTGAAGAAATAAAACGCACCACCGATATTTTTCGCGGTCAAATTGTCGATGTGGGGCCCGATGTGTATGTTATTCAGCTCACCGGCACCAGCGATGTAAGCATAAAAAAACCCACGCTAGCCCGGATGTTTCACCGGTACGGCGACCGCGCCGCTATTAATTATATAACATCAACAAGTTATGTAGTGAATAGCAACAACAGCCAACGTACAAACTGTGCCTAAATGGTTTTTCGAAAAAAATGACTTCGAATCTTGCCCAAAATCATTCAAACCGTAGCCACCACTACGCTTTTCATGATGTTTGAGCAACCTTCTTTGTCCTTTTGTCCGAAAATTCCATTTACTGGTGAAATATCCGGGCCAGGCGTGGGTTTTTTTGGATAAAAAGCCTTTACACAATACGCTTCATAGCGGTCATGTAGCCGCGCAGGGTTTTGCCGACTTTTTCTACCGGGTGTGAGCGGATTGCTTCGTTGACGGTCAAACAGATAGCAGCCGTATTCGGCGGTGTCTGAGATGACAATATTCATTTCATACAGCTTTTTGCGTGCGATGGTGTTGGCAATCAGCGGAGTTTCATGCAGCGACTCATAGTAGGCGGATTCATCGATAATACCTGCTGCTACCATGGTTTCAAACGCCAGTTCCACGCCCGCTTTAACCATAGCGACCATTAAAATACCGTGGTCGTAATATTCCTGCTCGCTAATTTCGGCATCGGTATTGGTGGATTTTTCAAAGGCCGTTTCTGCAGTGGCGGCGCGCCATGTCAGCAGGTTTTTATCGTCATTGGCCCAGTCTTCCATCATGGTCTTGGAAAAGTACCCGGTCATGATGTCGTCCTGATGCTTTTCATACAGCGGGCGCATAATATTTTTTAATTCTTCAGCAAGGTAAAACGCGCGGATTTTCGCCGGGTTTGACAGGCGATCCATCATATTGGTGATACCGCCATGTTTTAAGCCTTCGGTGATGGTTTCCCAGCCATATTGAATCAGTTTGGAGGCGTAGCCCGCGTCCATGCCCTTTTCTACCATTTTGTCAAAGCACAAAATAGAGCCGGTTTGCAGCATGCCGCACAAAATGGTCTGCTCGCCCATCAAGTCGGATTTTACTTCTGCAATAAAGGATGATTCTAAAACGCCCGCGCGATGACCGCCCGTGCCCGCGGCGTAAGCCTTCGCAAGTTCAAGACCGTCGCCATTTGGATCGTTTTCGGTGTGTACCGCAATCAGGGTAGGCACACCAAAACCGCGCTTGTATTCTTCGCGGACTTCTGTACCGGGGCATTTTGGCGCAACCATAATGACGGTGAGGTCGTCGCGAATTTGCATGCCCTCTTCAACGATGTTAAAGCCGTGGGAATAGGCTAAACAGGCACCTTGTTTCATCAACGGCATAACCGCAGTTACCACGGCGCTGTGCTGTTTGTCGGGGGTGAGGTTCAGCACCATATCGGCCTGTGGAATCATTTCTTCGTAGGTGCCGACAGTGAAGCCGTTTTCCGTGGCGTTGATATAAGACTGGCGCTTTTCATTGATTGCGCTGTCGCGCAGGGTGTAGGAAACATCCAGACCGCTGTCGCGCAGGTTCAGCCCCTGGTTCAAGCCCTGCGCGCCGCAGCCGACAATAACCAGTTTCTTACCGCGCAGCTTATCAACCCCGCCCTCGAATTCTGATTTATCCATAAAACGGCATTTGCCCAGCTGCTGTAATTGCAGGCGCAGGGGCAGGGTGTTGAAATAGTTCTGGCTCATTGTGTTCTCCTTTGCTGATGAAATATCCAAGCTAGTAACGGGCGTAACAATACGCGGTTTTTATAATTGCGTAAAACGCTATATTGGTAAAACTGTGTTGCGATATATGCAATAATAGGTCTCTCATCCCGTTAAAGGTAGCCTATGGATATTCGCGCACTCAGGCTTTTTCTCATCGTCGCAGACACCCTGAGCTTTACTCGCGCCAGTGAGCAGGCCCATATCAGCGTGTCAGCGGTAAGCCGCAGCATCGGGCGTTTGGAGGCCGAGCTGGGGCATAGGCTGCTGGAGCGTGATCGACGCAGTGTGCGTTTAACCGCTGAGGGTTCTGTGTTTCGCAATTATGCCCGCGGTGCGGTAGCGGATTGGCGGCAATTGCAGACCGAGCTAGGCGGTGAGACGGCGTTGGCGGGGGAGGTCAGCCTGTATTGCTCGGTGACGGCGAGCTACAGTGTGCTGGCTCCTATCCTGGAGAGCTTTCGCCTTACGCATCCGGAAGTGGATATTATGTTGCACACGGGTGATCAGGCCGATGGTGTCAGTCGAGTGCTGGAAGGACACGACGACTTGGCGGTGAGTGGTCGGCCTAAGGATCTGCCGTGGCGCCTGGATTTCCTGCCCTTGCTTGAATCGCCATTGGTGTTTGTGATGCCAACGGCTGACTGTCTGGTGCGCGATGCGGTGTTGCGGGTGGATGAGCTGGGTCATCCCGATGTGTCATTTATTGTGCCCGAACGTGGAGTTACTAAAGATTTATTGGATGACTGGTTTACAAAGCAGCGGGCAACACCCACCATTTATGCACAGGTAGCCGGCCATGAGGCGATTGTCGCTATGGTGGCACTGGGTTTGGGCGTGGGTTTGGCGCCGCAGTTGGTGGTGGAGGCCAGTGGCCTGGCCGCGCAGGTGGAGATAGTGCCTGTGGCCGAGCCTCCACCGCCACTGAGTATCGGGCTTTGTGCGCAAAACAAGCGTTTGTCGCAGCCCCTGGTGCGTTCTTTATGGGATGTGGCGGCCAGCACATACCGTATTGCGTCCCGATAGGGTAAGCTTGCGTTTTCTTTACAGGTTTTTCAGATGTCAGAAGATTCCCCCAAATACAACATCGATAATGTGCGCGTCGATATTGCCCAAGGGCTCGATAAGCTGGTGGATGACCACGAAGAGGAGGTCTCGGAGAACGGGCAGACGGTGCGTAGAAAAGGCGTGTATTTGCTGCCGAACCTGTTTACTACCGGGGCATTGTTTGCCGGTTTTTACGCAATAATAGCTGCGCTGCGCGGCGACTTTGGCGCCGCGCCGCTGGCAATTTTTGCGGCGCTGGTGTTCGACGGCCTCGATGGCCGCGTAGCGCGTTTGACCAATACTTCCAGTAAGTTTGGCGCCGAATATGACAGTCTGTCTGATATGGTGTCTTTTGGTGTCGCACCGGCGCTGGTGGTGTTCAGTCTGGCACTGGGTGATTTGGGCAAGTTTGGTTGGAGTGCCGCCTTTGTGTACGTGGCCTGTGCCGCCCTGCGTCTGGCGCGTTTCAATGCGCAAATCGATACCGCCGATGGCAATTATTTTACCGGCCTGGCCAGTCCCGCTGCCGCCTGCATTGTCGCCAGCGCGGTATGGATTTGCCACGACATGGGCTGGACGGGTGGAGATATACCCTCGGAAGTGGCGATGGCCATTGCCTTTGGTACCATGATCGTTGGCTTTTTGATGGTGGCGAATTGCCGTTACAGTAGTTTTAAGGGCTTGAACCTGCGCGGGCGGGTGCCTTTTGTGGTTATTTTCTTAATCGTTTTGTTGTTTGCGCTGGTCACGGTTGATCCGCCCCGGGTTTTGTTTGCTGCATTTGTGATATACGCTTCATCCGGCCCCGCCATCGCCGTGTTTCGTCGATTGCGCCGACCTAAAACCACGGCGGCGTCTTAAGTAGCGCTTAGCCCGCTTGTCCCGGCAGGTTGGCCGCTGCGGGTTGCGAGTGTCGATAAAAGTTTAGATTTTTTTTGCCAGCCCCCCTTGCGCTTGAGGCGGTGTCTGCGTATAGTTCGCCTCCCTTTGACGCGAGGGCTGTTTGTTGAGTCTCTACGGAGGCATTGAGAAACAGAAGGCTTTGCTGGTGGTTCTGGAGAAGCTGACCGAAAAAAAACCTGCGATTAAGTGTTGCAAAGTTTAAATCGGTCTGTATAATGCGCGTCCTCGGTTGGGGAGAGCCCCGATTGATTACCTGCACTTCGAGCAAGTCAGGGTTGTTTAACAAAGAATGAAGACAGATGTGTGGGTGCTTGTTGGAGTAGTTGTCACAACTATTCAGACACAACA
>PDSN01000029.1 GCA_002748505.1 Gammaproteobacteria bacterium
TCAACGACGCAAAGCCGCGTGGGAATTTGCATCGACAATATTCCGATCCTCACTTGATTTGAAAGCAAGTATCGCTGTGCGCACACCGCCAGCTACATAGTGGGTGACAGCAGCTCCACGGACTGTCAGGCGCCAGCTGGTAACAAGGCAAGAGGCGCACTCTGGCTCCACGGAGCATGGGACATTACGGTTTTGCGGCCATCACTTTACGTACCGCCGGTTCCAGACGGGTCATACCCCAAGCCTTGCCAGTCGCAATCGCGGTATCGGTGTCGGCGCCATCGTGATAAAACGCAGACAAAGCTCTGAGCGCTCCCACACGATTGCCGCTTGCACAATGGGCAAGGACTTTCTCGTCGCCGATACCGTCGAGCAGCGCCTTAAACTTATCCGCATTCGCGCGGGTAAGATCATCCACTCCAGCAATCGGCAAACTGTGGTATTGCATACCCAGGGAAGTGACCACCTGCTCCTCATCGAAGGGCTTCTCGTTCCTGCTGCGCAAATTCACAACATGCTTAACGCCTGCCTTAGCCGCCATGGCCAACTGCTCTTTAGAAGGCTGGGCACCGGTGGTAACCGTTGCACTGGCCTGTCTTTGATTTTTCAAATCCAAACCGGCAAGCGCGGCATCACCGTAAGCTGGCGCAACCATCAGACTTGTGATTACCAGAAACAATGCTAAAACGTACTTTTTGGACATACTGTGACCTCCTGAAAATATCCTGCGCTGCGCGCGTAAATGAACTGTTTACCACGCTTGGAAGCAAAACACAAAAATACCGTTTGTTACGATTTTACCGTGGAACGCCGCCATAGATACAGTGCAGCCACGGGCAAATTCATCAGCACACCGTAGCACAGTGCGACCATGGCCAGTTGCGGCATCGCCAGCAAAGTACCGCCAACTAACATGGCTGTCCCCGCGTTTTGTATGCCTACCTCCACCGCCAGAGTCGTGCAAACAGCCGCGCTCTGAGCAAACAAGCGGCCCAGCAGCGCCCCGCCCAAGATACCCGCACAGCTGAGCAATAACACCGCTGCCCCGGTTTGCGGCCACATCGCCAGCAGCACATCGGCGTGTCGCAAGGCCATGGCAATGACCAGCAACACAAACAGCCCCCCCATAAGGCGGGCAAACAGACCTGCCCGTGCATTCACCCAGGTGGGAAACCCCGCTCGCACGGCCATTCCCACCACCAGAGGTAATAGGGTAACTATTAGCAGGGGCACCAACACCGTCATATAAGGGAGATCAATCGCTACGCTATGCTGTTTAAATGCCGGCGCAAACAAGTCCCAGATCAATGGCAATGTAAAGGGTACCAACAGCGATGACAGTGCGGTCAAGGAAACCGACAGCGCGGTATCACCTCGGCACAATGCCGTGATCACGTTTGACGTCGCGCCGCCGGGCGCCAGAGACACCAGTAACAGTCCCAGCGCCACCGTACCCGTTAAGCCAAGCCCTGTTGCAATCAGCACTGCCAGCATCGGCATCAGGGTAAACTGTGCAATAAGACCGAGCAACACCACACCCGGCCTGCGTAAAAGCGCTCTAAAATCAACGATCTGCAACCGCAAGCCGAGACTCAACATCATCAAGGCTAAACAAACGGGCAGGAAAAACTGCTCAAGCATAGGGTACAATTATCGTCTCGGTTTATAATCCCAGCTTAAATGGTCAACGGTAGTCTGTTAAGTGTCTTCAATAAAAAACTGGTTTTTCGCCACCCGCCCCCATACCCTCACCGCCTCCGTTGCACCAATACTCATTGGCTCCGGTTGCGCCTGGTTAGCGCAGCATACGCAAGCTGTACCTTCGCAAAATTTCTGGCTGCTCAGCCTGTTGTGCCTGGTCTGCGCGGTCAGCCTGCAAATTGCAGTCAACCTTGGCAATGACTATTTCGATCACCGCAGCGGAGTAGACAGCAAGCGACATTTAAGACCTAACAGCTCAATCATCGCGGGTAAGCTCAGTGTAAACCAGGTAGGTATTGGCACTGTGATCGCTTTGCTTGTCGGCATGGTATCCGGCCTAACCCTGTGTTATTTATCGCAACCCGTATTGATACTCCTGGGGCTTGTCTGCGTGATTTGCGTATGGGCCTATAGCGCGGGGCCATTTCCACTGGCCTATAATGCCCTCGGCGAACTGGTGGTCTTCGTTATCTTCGGCCCCATCGCGGTCATCGGCAGTTATTACGTGCAACTTGGTCGCATCGATTCCAGCCTGTGGCTGCCCAGCATACAAATGGGCCTGTACGCCGCTGCCATCATGCTGGTAAACAATATCCGCGACACCAGCAGCGATGGTGCGGGCGGAAAAAAAACCCTGGCAACGCTGTGGGGCGAAGCGCGATGCCGGTTTTTTTACAAAGCGATTATGCTGGTGGCGCTGGCCTGCGGATTGGGCTATTTCCCCGCCAGTGGGCACACCGCCTTTAGCAGTTATCTGATCGCTCCAGCAACCGCACTGCTCCTTATCAAACTAAACCAACGCCAGGGCGCGGCACTCAACCAACAATTGGCGGGCACGGCGCAAATCATGCTGGTCGCGGCGCTGCTGCTGTGTTTGGACGTGTTATGGCTGGGCGAAGTGTGAAGTAACGATCACAGTTGCATTGTGATTTTTCATGGTCACGCAAAACCCATTATCGCCGTACTGTTGTCGCACAAGAAAACGGATGATGCAGTTTGCTGTTACCGCATGTGGATCGTCCTACACAGTATTTGAAGAAGCTGACAAAAACTGCGTTGGCGCAGCCCTGCCGGATTGTTAATCCGAGAGATAGTACTCCACCGTGGACACCACGCGCACGCGCTTAATGTAAGGATGCGCGCTGTCTCGCTCGGAAATGCTAAAACTGCCTTGCGAGGCCCGTTTGATTTTACCGAGCTGACTGTCGGAATCCTCCGCAAATTTCTGCGCCACTTCCCGCGCCTTGATGGTCGCCTCCTCAACCATAGCCGGTTTTACCTCATTCAAGCGAGTAAACAAATACTGCGGTTGCAGGTCATAATTATTGGTCTCAAAGGCAATTCCTTTTTGTCCGAGGCTGGGCAAAAACGTCATGGCTTTGCGAACCGTGTCCACATCGCGGGAATACACCACCACAGTCTGACGCGCCACGTAACGAAATGGCGCGCGCTCATCGCCACCGTATTGCTGTGCGGATTTATCAACGATGTTCGGTGTTTGTACAGTAATATCTGCACTGGCAATGCCCTGACGCTCTAACAACTCGCGAACCCAGGCTGTTTGCTGTTTCAAGCGCACATAAACCTTGTCGAGGTCATTGTCCGCAAGTACAAAAACCACTGGCCAGATCACCACATCCGCTGGGTGCTCCTGCTCCGAAAGCCCTTTCACGGTAACGCTGCGTTCCAGTTGTTTAACATCCAGCGCCGCTTTCCCCAGCAAATAACCCAGCACGGCCAGCCCGAAAAAAATACCCAGGCTTAAAACAACAAATCCGGTTTTGCGCGTAGTGTCCATGTTACACCTCACTGTACGATTCAAGTCAGAGCCTAGCCCCCAAAAAGCTGCCAAATGGAAAGGGAGCAGCGACGATGCGCCCACTATCGCGCAGGCAGCGGCAATGTATTGTCAACACAAAACGCCGCACGGGGAAAGCGAATCACCTCGCGCTCACCCAGGGCTTTGAATTGCACACTATCAGTAGTGACCTCACACAGCCAGGCATTTTTATCCAGTGGCTTGCGTTTGGCAAAGGCATGCGGTGTAAACAAGCCGACACAAATCGCCTGCCTGAAGTCTTGCGCGCGCGCCGACGTGTAGGTCACACCGAAGTCTGTGGCATAAGATGCACCAAATAGCGTATGTTGAGTAAGCATGCTGGACTTCGGCGGCGGCGCAACCATGGATTCAAAAAAAACCAAACGGTAAAAAGCCGCCTCACACAGCGCTGTATCAACGGACTTGCCGCCATAAAAAATGCCCCGCTCATGGCGCTGACCGTAGCGCGAACCCCAGCGCAGGGGCGGATAGCGAAATGGCGTTTTCAGCAGGTAATGATAACCTTCGCTATCATTGCGATGCGGCGGTTTCACCACTTCCAACAAGTCTTCAAGCAGAGCCTGTTCGTCGAGGTTGTCCACGTAGTGGCGCGTAGCCACCTGCTCCTGACTCTCTACCAGACGATACAAAATCCCGTGTACAGAGCCAATCTGCTCAGCACCGCGACAGCGCTGCCAGATCACAGCTTGCCTCGAATGGCATCCACAAACTGCAACACGTTCACCAGACCCTGAATAGAGGTAATCTGCTCCTTGGGGATGCCGCCTGTCCCGGTATTGGGACTTTGCATAAAATATCTGGCCCAGTCTCTGTCACCACCGGTAAGCGCATACAAAGCGCGGGCAAGGCGCACCAGCAACAATGCCAACTCCCCTTGCTTGGACTCCACCGCCAAGGAGCCACTGCTTTTTATTCGGCTGACCGCAGTGCGATGCACCCCTAACACTTGAGCAATATCACTTTGATTAAGACCCAGGTCATCCGCTGCGCGCAGCAGCGCCTTGGCTAATACTGAATTGGCATCTGGGCTGAGGTGCGGTGTGGCGGACATGGCTTTTTCCTGTGCAATTTACACATTTTGTACCACAAAAGTGCAAATATAACAATAT
>PDSN01000145.1 GCA_002748505.1 Gammaproteobacteria bacterium
TATAAATGGCGGTGGGGGAGGGATTCGAACCCTCGATACGTTTCCGTATACACACTTTCCAGGCGTGCGCCTTCGACCACTCGGCCACCCCACCGTGCTGGGCTGTTGCGATGAAGCGCCGGATTCGGCGGACAACAAGCTCACAAGGGCGCGAATTATACCGCAACGGGACCGGCTGTCCAGTCTGTTAGGGGTTTTTCGCCCTATTGCCGTGCAAGACGGCCATTCAATGCGCCAATGCCCTGCTGTTTCCAGTTTTTCCACCGCGCCGGATTGATATCCAGGCCGCCGCGACGGGTGTAGTTGGCCTGCACCAGCAAGGCCTCGGGTCGGCAGCGGGCGTCGATATCCGCAAAAATCTGCTCAACGCACTGTTCGTGAAAGCCCTGATGGCAGCGATAAGACAGCACATAGGCCAGCAATGCGCTTTGCTCTATGGGTTTACCGCGATAGGCCACCGTAAGCGTCGCCCAGTCGGGCTGACCGGTTACAGGACACAGCGAGCGCAATAAATGTGAATACAGCGCCTGCTCAATCATACCGGCGCTTTCCTCGACGCACAGACAGTCCGCCACAGGCGCACGGGGAGTATCCCCCGGCGCAAGACCATCAATGCACAGACCCTGCGGAGTTTGTGGCGCCAGAACCTGATCGTCGACCGCGAACAGCTCCACAGTCACGGCGGCTCCCACCGCGCTGCCAAGATCGCTCTCGATCAGAGCGATGACCGTAGCATCATTGCGGTAACGCTCGTTATTCAAGGCGTTCAAGTACAGTTTGAGCGATTTCGATTCCACAATATTCGGTGAACGGGCATCCATACAAAAGCGCCCTACTCGCACCTGAGGAATACCCTGCTCATTTAACCATGACAGCTCCCAGGCATACCACACATCCAGGCCGTTAAACTCGGTACTGGATAAGCCCTCACGTCCCAGCGCTCGCGGAATGGGCGTTAAGATATCGGGGCTGTAGCGCTCTGGGCTGGCGACCTGTTGACCGAGTAATAAGTCTGATTTATCCATCGTTCGCTCTGTTTGAATTCATCTGATTGCGCGCAAGATCCTTTTTCCCGAAAATTCAATTTGCTGGTGAAATATCCGGGTTAAACAGACAAAATGCTTGACTGGAAAAGCAAATAAAAGGCAATCCTCTCGCCTTTTTGATAAAGGCGCAGCACAACTGTTTTAAAAAAAACTGCCACCCACTCAATGGGAGTTACTGCCGTAAACGCTTACCGCTGCTCAGCAGATGCAGACTGTAGGTAAACGCAACCACCATAAATACGCCGACCATACCCAGGGCAAACCAGAGATTGACGTCAGATACGCCAAGCACACCATAGCGAAAGGCGTTAATCACATACACCAGCGGGTTTAAACGAGACACGCCCTGCCAGAAATCCGGCAACATATCCATAGAATAAAAAACGCCACCCAAATAAATCAACGGTGTGAGCACAAAGATCGGAATAATCGAAATATCGTCGAAACTGTTCGCGTAAACAGCATTGATAAAACCGCCCAGCGCAAACAGTGTGGATGTCATCAGCACCGTAACAACAACCACCGCAAGGCTGTGAATCGTTAAATCAGTGAAAAATAATGACACCAGGGTAACAATGACCGCCACAGCCAAACCGCGGGTCACACCGCCCAGGACATAGCCCAACAAAATAACGTAATTGGGCACCGGCGACACCAGCAACTCTTCCACGCTATGATTAAATTTTGAACTGTAAAATGACGATACCACATTGGAATAACTGTTATTCACAATGGCCATCATGATTAAACCCGGCACCACAAACTGCATGTAGCTAAAGCCGCCCATCTCACCGATGCGCGAGCCAATTAAACTGCCAAAAATCACAAAATACAGCGACATGGTAATCGCAGAGGGCAACAGTGTCTGTGCCCATATCCGCAAATACCGTTTTATTTCTTTACGAACAATCGTCGTCAAGGCAGTAAACTGTTCGGCGGGACTCATCATTGTCTATTCCCCCCGATTAAATTGACGAACATTTCTTCGAGGCGGTTTGCCCGATTGCGCATGCTCACCACAGACACGCCCTGTTTTTCCAGCGCTAGAAACACATCATTGATGGACTGGCCATTGGCCACGTCAACTTCAAGCGTTTGCGCATCGGTGCATCGTACAGCAAAATTCTCAACCCGAAGCGTGTCGGGTAAAGGCCCAGCACTGTCGAGAATAAACGTCTCCTGCTTTAGTTGCCGTAGCAGGGCTTTAATCGAGGTGTTTTTAACGATCTCGCCGTGATTGATAATCGCGACGTTGCGGCACAGGGCCTCGGCCTCTTCCAGGTAGTGCGTGGTCAGAATAATGGTAGTGCCGCTGGCATTGATACCCCGCAGAAACTCCCACATATAACGGCGCATTTCAATGTCGACACCGGCGGTGGGCTCATCGAGAATCAACAGCCTGGGGCTGTGTATCAGCGCTCGCGCAATCATCAGACGGCGTTTCATTCCCCCCGAAAGCAGACGCGATGCCACATCGCGTTTATCCCAAATCCCCAGGGCTTTCAGGTATTTTTCCGCGCGCTGTTTAGCAACGGAAACGGGAATACCATAGTAACCCGCCTGATGAATAAGAATATCCCAGGGCTTCTCAAAGGGATTAAAATTAAACTCCTGGGGCACGATACCCAGGTACTGCTTGGCGGCGGGGAAGTCGCGGTCGATATCCACCCCGAACACGCGAACCTTGCCACGGCTTTTGCGCACCAAAGACGAAACAATGCCTATGGTCGTGGACTTGCCAGCTCCATTGGGGCCAAGCAGCGCGAAGAAGTCACCCTGCTTTACAGTGAGGCTTATCCCCTTTAAGGCTTCGTGCCCGTTGTCGTAGACCTTGGCGAGATCCTGGATTTCCAATGCGAGTGTCATTTACAGCACAAAACCTCGTTCTGTTTGCATCTTGATAAAAGTGGCGCTATTGTACGCCCCCTGCGCGCAGATGTGCAGGGGATTCCCGCTTCGTTGGGACAGGGGTTCGAACCCCCTAGGGGACGCCACTCGACACCCCGATCAGAAAGCGTATAATGGCTCACATTGTACAGGCGCGGGAATAGCTCAGTTGGTAGAGCGCAACCTTGCCAAGGTTGAGGTCGCCGGTTCGAACCCGGTTTCCCGCTCCAACATTTCTCAGTAAAGAATCACCTTATTTCTCTCTTTTCTGCTTTTGCGCAGCAATAAGCCTGCGTAGACTTACCAGTCTGATGTTTACTCGCTGCAGCTAAAAGTGCCAAACCATGGGTGATATTCACATTCACGACTTTTACCACGATACCGCACGCGCGCTGGTGCTGCTGTACAGCAGTTTTCCCAGGCCAATCACATTGTATGTAGACGACGTCTGCGGGCCGGACGAGCCCGACGAATTTGGCCTGCCCTCACCGCGCTTTGAAGCCGGGTTTGGCGCTATGTTGTGGCTGGCAAACGAAGGCTTTATTCGCTTTGACAGCACCATTCGCCAGGAGGCTCTGGATCAGGCGGTGCTGAACGAACGCGGTTTTGTGTTACTGGCTTCAAGCTACGAACTAGCCCCCAAACGCGAGCCCTCCACCCCGCCGGGACTGCATCACGAACAGCAAACCGGCGCAGCATGGCTTCGCAAGGCACTCAAAACCAGGGACAGCGCACGCTTACAGGAAACCATGCTGACCTTGTTAGGCGGCAATTTAGCGGCGCGCCTGGACGAACGCTAACAGACCACCGCCCCCAGCGCCTTCGCCAAGCGACAGCCCGTCTCGCACTCCACCACCACGTTTGCACCGGCCAGCTCACGGCGTTCGGGGTAGTGTTTGCGCAGGGCATCAAAGCCCGCCGCCAGGGCTTCGCGTCCCTGTGCATCGCGGCACATCGCGACGAAGCGCTGATGATCTCGGCAAATATCATAGCGGGCTGTCAACAAGGCCCGCAGCATTTGCGCTGGCTCAGCGGTTTGCAACAGCAGCGGGGGCTGCACATCGGCCTCGTCATTGTTTTCTCGCCACGATAGTGGGAACAGCTCACACAGCTTAGCCGCCAGCTGTTCAGTAGCTTTGAGCTTGGCATCCAATGCGTAACCGGCGATATGCGGTGTCGCGATAAACGCCTGTTGCAGCAGTGCTCTATTGGGTACCGGTTCGCCCTCCCAGACGTCGAGTACCGCGCTGGCATTGGGGTGTTGCCTCAGCCAGGTCGACAGCGCTGGATTGTCCAGCACCGCCCCCCGACTGGCATTGATCAACAGCACATCGTCGCGCAACTGCGCCAGCTGTGCTGCACCCAACAGATGATAGCTGGGCCAGGGCTCGCGCCTGTGCAGCGACGGATGCAGACTGATCACCTCGCAGGCCAGCACATCCTGCAGGCTCGATGACGCATCAAGCCAGGGGTCATAACTGCGATGGCAAATACCCAGAGCCGTTAAGCGCGAAGCCAACAAACGCCCCACGTGGCCCTGCCCCACAATACCCAGCTTTGCCCCACCTAGCAGGCGCTCCAGGGTATTGCCGTGGGCCGCAATCGCCGCGAGCACATATTCCACTACGGAGTTGGCGTTGCTGCCAGGGGCGGCACTAAACACTATGCCCCGCTTGTCCAGCGCCGCCTGGTCGATATGATCCAAACCCGCGGTGGCAGAACCCACAAAGCGCAGTTTATCGGCTTTGGCAAGCAGCACCTCATCGACCTGCGTGACCGAGCGCACGATCAGGGCGTCCGCATGTTCAAGCATCGCCGCGTCAATAGCTCTGCCTGCGGCGGTAACAACCTTACCCAGGGGTTCTAAAAAACGGCCTTTACCACGCAGGTTTTCATCGGCAACGATGGTAATGTCGCGACTCACAGCGCAAAATCCTCGCGCCTTACTGCCACGGTTTCAGTTCGGTAGTATTGGCCCAAGGCCTTAAAAAACCTGGCAGCGCGGGCGGGCAAACCGCGCTGCCGATATGTTTTTGCCTGCTGAAACACCGCCTCCGCAAAGGCATCGCTGACACTCACGTCGGCGTCTAAGTTGTCCGCACTTAAGTGAAAGCAAAAACCACAAGCTCTGGAAAACAGGTATTCCAGGGCTTGCGGTTTGACCTCTACCTGCTCAAACGCGCTTTGCTGCGCGGCGTTGCGGCCATCGGGCTCATACCAATAGCCAAAATCCACCAGCTCGCGCCGCTTTTTTCCTGCGATACACCAGTGGGACACTTCGTGCAGTGCGCTGGCAAAATAATCTTCGCGGTAATAAATCACATGGCTGCGATGCGTTTTATCAGCAGGCTGATAAAAAGGCTCAGCCGCACCGCCGCATAACAGGGTATTGTGACTATGGTAAAAACAATCGGCAAACAGACGCTCCAACGTCTGGCTGTGGTGTTTAAAATCTAAGAGCGCGTTCATTGTCCGCCTTTGCGAATAAAAAAACGGAATTCGCCGTCCTGTTCCTGCTGCACCCGTAATTCATGCCCTAAAAACTCACAAAATCTCGGCACATCACGGGTGGTGGACGGATCGGTGGCAAGCAATTTTAAGGTCTGGCCCGCATCTATACTGGCAATGCTTTGATGCAACAGCATCACCGGCTCGGGGCAAAACAGGCCGCGGGCATCCAGTATTTCATCAAAGGATTCACTCATGGGTTTCATTGCTGCCTGTTTACAAAAGTCTTTTTGCGGTCTCACTATCGACCAAATCCCACTGCTGATTTTCGGTTTCAAACAACAAGTGCAGCGCAGCACCGTCGAGCTGAGCACGTAGTTGGGCGACCTTTTCCTCCAGGGTCAACTCGCGGGCGCCGTAGTCTGTGCCATCTCGGCTGGCAAATTCCTCCAATAGACGACCCAGCACATCCGGCGCGAGCGCGGCAACGGGCACTTCGACAAATTCGGCCATGGGAAAAACCTGCCTGTGGGGTTAAACGCTGACAACCAAAACGTGTACTATAACAGACAGTTCAATTGAAGGTGGAGACACAAAGTGAATACGGCGTACATTGTTTCATTTATCGGCGACGACAAGCCCGGCCTGGTTGAAGCACTCTCAAAAGCGATAGCCGAGCATGAAGGCAACTGGCTGCACAGCCGCTTGTCACAGCTGGCGGGCAAATTTGCGGGGCTGATCGAGATCTCCCTGCCCATCGACAAGGCCAACGCGCTGGAGAGCGCGCTAAAAGCGCTGGACGCCAGCGGTCTCAGTGTGCGCGTCACCGCCTGTGAGGACTTGCACACCCCAAATGAGTTTCCCGTGCTTCACCTCACTGTCATCGGCCCCGATCGCCCAGGCATTGTGCGCGAAATAACCACAGAGCTTAGCCGCCACAACATCAATATCGTCAGCATGGACACGGAGTTATCCATCGCTCCTATGAGTTCCGAACACTTGTTTGAAGCGGTCATCGAGATTGAAACCCCAGCGGGCATTTCTGCCTCACAACTCTACGATGAACTGGATGAGATCGGAGAGCGTATGACCCTGGATATCGCGCTGACGGAAAAAGTGGCGGATTAACCCGGATATCTCACCAGTAAATGGAATTTTCGGGAATAAATGACAAAGAAAGTTGCTCAAACATCATGAAAAGCGTAGCGGTAGCTACGGTTTGAATGATTTTGGGCAA
>PDSN01000146.1 GCA_002748505.1 Gammaproteobacteria bacterium
CTCTACAGCATCAATGCGATAAAATTTAACCACGCGATTTTTCATATTTTTGTGCTGATCGGCAGTGCCTGTCATTTTATTGCGGTCTATTGGTACGTACTGCCCACATAGCAGGCTGCTAGCCCCGCTGCGCCAATAACTGAATGACGGCTGGCGCACCGCAGCTCAGGTCTATTGAAAATCATTATTATTTGTCTTACAGTGGCCGCTGGCGCGATTACAGGCGCGGTGCCAAAAGGTGCGGCGCGTTCATTCTTTTTAACAGCAGCTTATTTTGGACGGATTATTATGAAGCGGATGATACGTGGTTCACTGCTGGCTTTGCTGGCGGGATCTGTGCTGACAGCCTGCACCGGCGGTGGCAGTGACAACGGTTCCGACGCGGCGCCCTCGACGCAGCCGGGTACTTTTGATTACTTTGAAATGTTTGTCAATCTGGCCGACAACGTAATCATTCCGGGCTATGAACAATTGCAGCAGCAGACGCAGCAGATGGCGGGCGCAGATGGAACACTGGCGCGCTATTGTGCAGCTATTGGCGGGGCCGATGAAACCTCTGCCAGAGATAAGGCTCAACAGGCGTGGCGCGACACCATGGCTGCACTGCAGCGTGTCGAAGTGCATCAAATAGGGCCGGTGGCTGAGAGAAACTACGCCCTGCAAAAACGCCTGATTACGCCTGCAAAAAACCGGGTCAGTTACTGCGGTATCGACCGATCCACCGTGTCATCGCGCAGCGACGGTTTTGATCTTGCCGCGCGACCGCCAACCCAAAAGGGCATGTACGCGATTGAGTATTTGTTATTTAACAATGATCTGGCACACAACTGCCAGGAGCAGACGCCAGAGACAGACGACTGGAATACGCGTGATGAGACTCAGCGTCGCCAGTGGCGCTGTGAATACGCGCTGCAACTGAGTGACGATGTGGCCGCGGCGACGGACGCAACACTTACGGCCTGGCGCACCGATGGCGGCAACTACAGAGCCACTTTCGCGCACCCCGACAATCAGGAAAGCCTGTTAGAGCAGTTATCTGACGCGCTGTTTTATGTGGAACTGAGCGTTAAGGATCTCAAGCTCGGCCCGCCCCTTGGGCTGCACAAAAGCTGTAACCGTGTGGCCTGCCCCGACCGGGTGAAATCGCCCTACAGCAAAAACTCCCTGGTCAATATCGACAACAATATGGCGGGGTTTGAACGTGTGTTTACTGGCGGGGACGGACTGGGTCTGGACGACTTGATCAATGCCGCGAATCTGGCCTCGGTGACCACGCGCTTGAACACCCAGGTTGCAGATCTTCGCACTTATCTGGCGAGTATTCAGCAGCCGCTGATAGATCAGACCCAGGCCATGCTGGCCTCTGGCGATGACACTAATTGTGTTAACAGCGCGGCCAATCCCGATACGGTGCGCAGTCAAAGCGCCTGCGCCGCCCACGGCTACTTAAAGCGTGTAACAGACACCCTGCGCACCGATTTTGTAACGGCGCTGAACGTCGATTTACCCGATCGCGCGCAATCCGACAATGACTGACAGACATAGGCTTTTCGTGAACAGAGTAAACGGAATGAACAAGAGTATTGCCACGGTGTTGCTAACGCTGGCGGCGACAGTGGCCAACGCACAAAGCGACGAACTGATGCTGGAAGAGGTACTGGTGACCGGCGGACGCGATGCGGTGCGCAGTGTCGCTGGCTCCGCCAGTTATCTCGATGAGGAAAGTATCAAAATCTTCGATATCACCGACCTCAACGAACTGCTGGGACAGGTACCGGGTGTGTACATTCGCAGCGAGGACGGCTACGGCCTGCGTCCAAATATCGGTATTCGGGGCGCTACATCGGAGCGCAGTCAGAAAATCACCCTGATGGAAGATGGCATATTGATAGCGCCTGCACCCTACTCGGCGCCATCGGCCTATTATGTGCCCAACGTCAATCGCATGACTGCGGTGGAAGTGTTCAAAGGTCCCGCCGCGATCGGCTACGGCCCACATACCGTTGGTGGTGCCCTGAACATGGTCACGCCGCAGATTACCGCAGACCCGCAAAGACAGTTGGAACTGGCGCTGGGCACTGACAGCTACCGCAAAGCGCGGGGCATATACAGCGCCAACCTGGGCGCGTTTGCCGTCAAAATAGACGGACTGCACTACGGCGCCGATGGCTTCAAGGAACTGGACTTTGGCGGTGATACCGGCTTTGTACGCAACGATGTCAACCTGCGGATGCAGTGGCGCTCAAGCGCCGCTGCGACTTATCCCCAGCGGCTGGATATCAAGCTGGGCTATGCCGATGAAGATGCCGACGAGACCTATCTCGGGCTGACCGATGCGGATTTTGACAAGGCGCCTCTGCGCCGCTACTTGGGCAGCGCCGCGGACAGGTTTCAGTCCGAGCATACCCAGTTACACGTACTACACCGGATTGAATTGAACGATCAGAGCAGCCTGTTCACCCGCGCTTACACGCAGCGCTTTGAGCGCAGCTGGAAAAAATTCGATGGTTTCCTGTCGGGACTGGACAGTGCCAGAGTGCTGCAATATCCGTCTATTTTTGGCGAGCAAATAGCGCTGCTGCGCGGCGAGGCCAATTCCGAAGCGGGTAACGACAGCACGATTCTGGATATTACCGACAACGACCGCGATTACGCCTCATCGGGGCTGGAGTCCCGCCTCAGTGTGAACTGGCAGGGTTTCGGTCTGGAGCACGATACTGAACTGGGTGTGCGGTTTCATCACGACCAGGTCGAGCGCGATCACAAGGTTTACGGTTACCTCGTGAACAATACAGCGCTGCTCCCCGATGGAGAGGGTGAACACGGCAAAAAAGCGCTGAACAAGGCGAGCAGCGATGCCTGGTCCGTATTCGTCAGTGACGAGATGTCTATCGGCGACTTGACGGTGAGCCTGGGCCTGCGCTACGAATCCATCGATGGCGAGTATGACAATTATCTGACCGACAGCCACAGCAGTAACAGCAGCAGTATCGCGTTGCCCGGTTTAGGTGTTTTGTATGAGTGGGGTCAGTTCAGCTTTTTAGCGGGCGTGAACAAGGGCTTTTCACCGGCGGGGCCCGCGGCGGCGGACAGCGTAGAACCGGAAGAGAGTATCAACTACGAGTACGGCGTGCGCTACAGCGACGGCACCCTGCAATTCGAAGCCATCGGCTTTTTCAGTGACTACAGCAATCTGCTGGGGCGCTGCCGGGTGTCGGATGTCGGCTGTGAACCGGGCCAGGAGTTTAATGGCGGCGAGGTGGAAATCGCCGGTGCCGAGATTACCGCTGGCTATGTCTACACCTGGGGCGACTGGATGTTCCCCCTTGATGTATCCTACACCTACACCGAATCCGCCTTTCAGAATCATTTCCAATCCGGTTTCTCCCAGTGGGGACTGGTACACTCAGGGGATGAACTGCCCTACCTGCCCGAACATCAGGGGCGGATACAGCTAGGCGCCAGCTACGGCAAGTGGCGTATCGATGGCGCGGTAAAATATGTGGGCAAAATGCGGGAACGCCCCGGACAGGGTGGTTACCAGCGCGCTTACTCTACCCCTGCGCTGACCACAGTGTCGCTGTCGGCCAGTTATCGGATTTTGCCAGATCTGACCCTGCAGCTGGTGGGAGAGAATCTTGGCGACAAACTGGAAGTGGTTTCCCGCCGTCCCTTTGGCGCGCGGTCTAATCCGCCCCGGACG
>PDSN01000238.1 GCA_002748505.1 Gammaproteobacteria bacterium
CAGCACCATCAACGTCAAAACCACGATTGCCGAAGCGCAAAAAGCTGCGCAAGCGCTGCGCGAAGCCGACCGCCAGTTGATGGCCGAACACAACAGCGACACCCCAAATGTTACCAATATCGCCGTCTTTAACACCGACGACACGCATTTTATGGTACGCGCCGGGCTGGCAGGCGCTGAAACACGCACACTGGCCGCCCCGGTAATCGCCAACCGCTGGCGTCAAGTGGCCGGGCAAATTCCGGGGGCAAAATCGGTGGAAGTCTCTGCCAGACGGCGGTTTTCCAACGCTGATCTGGAAATTCGTTTGCTTGGTGATAATCCTGAACAACAACAGGCTGCTGCCGATGAACTGATGCAAGCGTTGCGTTTATTCAATGGCGTAAAAGACATCAGCAACCGCCAAGACGAAAGCAGCAACGAAATACGCATACACTTAAAACCCGAAGCCACCACCTATGGCGTTAACAAAACGCAGTTGGCACAAACGCTTCGCGCGGCGTTTTACGGGCAGCAGGCCGAACGCTTGCAACGCGGTGATAACGAAATTCGTGTGATGGTACGCTACCCTAAATCCGAACGGCAAAGTTTGGCCGATTTGTATCAGCTCAATATACACACCGACAGCGGCGCGGTGATTCCATTATCGGCGGTGGCGGATTTACAGCCAGCGGACGCTGACCGTCTCAGCCAATGTCAATAAAGCCCAAACCACGGTGGAAGCGGTTGTCAAAGCGTTAAACATGCAAACATTACCTGATCTGCAACAGCGTTACGGAGTGACGGTAAAGTTTGGCGGTGAAACCGAAGAAGATGAAAAAGCCACCGCCAGCATGCGCTTGGGCTTTATTATCAGCCTGGTGATGATTTACGTGCTGCTGGCCATTCCACTAAAGTCGTATGGGCGCCCGTTAATTATTATGTCAGTCATTCCGTTTGGCATTATTGGTGCCATTGCCGGGCATCTGCTGTTGGACATGACCATGTCGATGCTTAGCGTATTTGGCATTATTGCCCTTTCAGGGGTGGTGGTCAACGATTCGCTGCTGCTGATGAGTAGCATTTTAC
>PDSN01000074.1 GCA_002748505.1 Gammaproteobacteria bacterium
GGTTACACGCGTTCATTAAAGTTCATTAAAGTAGACCACGCAAAAAAACGTCAGACTCAGCGATGATAGATAGAAAATACCCACGATCAGTATTGAAAAACCTCCTGGCGAGCGCAGTGTTGGTATTGCTCAGCGCCTGTATGAGTGATGGCAGTGATCCGGCGCCCGTCGCACCCGAGCCCGAACCACCGGTTCCCGAACCGCCGCCTGCGTTTACCACGGTTGAAGCACTGGGGGAGAGCTTATTCTTTGATACCAATTTGTCGCTTAACCGCACGCAGTCCTGCGCCACCTGCCACGATCCGGAACACGCTTTTGTGGATGCGCGTCTGGATGACAACGGTTTGATTGGTGCCGTATCGCTCGGCGATGACGGTACCTCTCTGGGTGATCGCAATGCGCCCACCGCGATGTACGGTGCGCTGGTGCCCGATTTCGGAGAGGGCAGGCACCAGCGTTTCAACAGCCAACAGCCGGATTACCAGGGTTTTCTCGGCGGTTTCTTTTTGGACGGGCGCGCCACAAAGCTGGCGGATCAGGCCAAGGGGCCACCGCTGAATCCTATTGAAATGGGCATGCCCGACAAAGCGGCGGTGGTAGCGCGCGTGATGGAGAACGCTGATTATGTGCGTTCCTTTAAAGCGCTGTTTGGCGATACCGTATTCGACGACATGGATACAGCCTATAACGCCATGGCGGACAGTATCGCAGCTTTTGAATTAACCGAGCAGTTCGCACCCTTTCAATCCAAGTATGACAAGTCCCTGCGCGGTGAATACACCTACGATCCCGGCGCGAAGGCGGCGCTCGGCAAGGCCCTGTTTTTCTCTCAGCAGTTTACCAACTGCGCCACCTGTCACCAGTTGCGCCCCAATGGCAGCAGGGATGAAATCTTCAGCAGTTTTGAATACCACAACATTGGCGTGCCCGTGAATGAGGCGATCAGGGCTGTCAATAATACCGAGGCGGGTTTTGTCGATCAGGGCTTGTTGGATAACCCCGAGGTGAGCGACCCCGCAGAAGCGGGTAAATTCAAGGTGCCCACGCTGCGCAATGTCGCTGTGACGGGCCCCTACATGCACAACGGTGTATTTCGCGATTTACAGACCGTGATTAAGTTCTACGACCATTTCTTCAGCAACTCGCGCTTCCCCGACAACCCCGAAACGGGAGCGCCCTGGCGCGAGCCCGAAGTGCCAGAGACGGTGGCCACGGTGGAGCTGCTCGACGGGCGGCGTATGACGCAATTAGAGGTCGAGGCTATGGTGTGTTTCCTGCGCACCTTGACCGATGAGCGGTATGAGCATTTGCTGCCCAAGGATAATCTGGACTGCGGTATTTAAGGCTTAATCGCGTACCGCAAAAGCCTCCATCGCGTAATGCACTTTCTCGATGGCACTGACGGGAATACGTTGTATGCTCTCTATATGCTGTAAGCGTGGCAACAAGCCCTGGTCACTGGCGATTTGAATAGCCAGCCCCGGGCGTGCGTTAAGCTCTAATAATTGAGCGCCGCTGTTTTTGTCCAGTACTAAATCGACCCCTAAATAGCCGAGTCCGGTCATTTCGTAGCAGCGCGCCGCCAGCAGCAGCATATCCTGCCAATGGGGCAGCACGATGTCCTTGAGTGTTTTGCCGGTGTCTGGATGATGCGTGACATGACGGGAAAACTGCACCGCGTGCAGGCAACGGCCGTCCTCAATGGCGAGGCCAACGCCCACGGCGCCTTGGTGTAAGTTGGCCTTGCCATCAGAGGCGTGGGTGGCAAGGCGCAGCATAGCCATCACCGGATAACCCTGAAATACAATAATGCGAATGTCGGGCACGCCCTCGTGGGAATAGCCCTTAAAGTGGTCGTCAAACGCAATAAGATCCTCAACGATGGCGACATCCGTTGCACCACTTAGAGAATAAAGGCCCACCAGTGTGTTGCTTAAATGACGGCGCAGGTCTGCGCGACTGATAATCTGCCCCGAGGCCTTGATAAAATCGTCGCCACTGCGCCCGGTGATGACCAGGATGCCTTTACCGCCGGAGCCTTTGGCGGGTTTTAATACAAAGCTGTCGCTCTCACTCAGTTGTTTTACCAGCTGTTTGACATAGTGTTGCTCGTGTAGCACATGGCGTAAGCGAGGTGTGGCAATACGGTGTTTTTCTGCCAGCAGTTTGGTTTTTAATTTGTTATCCACCAGGGGGTAGAGTTTGCGGTCATTGTATTTGCCGATATAACTGATATTGCGGCGGTTCATGCCGAGCATGCCGCGTTGCAACAGTTTAGACGGAGCGATAGCGAGCATGGTCAGGTCTCAGTCATGGCACGAAAACGATGCAGTTCCGATAATTTATAACCGGTGTATTGCCCCATGGCCAGGATGGCGGCCAGCAATACCAGGTTGAGTTCGGGAAAATTAAAGGTCAGGTGTTTTATCAGTAAACTGTTCATCAGCAAATAGGCAGCGATGGCGACCAGCAAGCTGCCACTACCCTGAATAAAAACCTCGTGACTGCCTTCTTCTTCCCACAGGATCGACATGCGTTCTATTGTCCATGCGATGATAATCATGGGGAAAAAGGTGACGGTCAGGCCTGCGCTGTAACCCAATTGATAACCCAAAATACTGACCAGGGAGATTAAAAAGATCACCAGCACGATTAAGGTGGCGATGCGCGCAACTAACAGTAAATTCAGGCGTGATAAATAACTGCGTATAGCTAGTCCAATCGCCACTACAGTGATAAAACTGGCAAGGCCGGTGAATAACTCGGTTTGCAAAAAAGCCAGGGCAACCAGAATGGGCATGAATGTGCCCGAGGTTCTAAGGCCGACAATCACACGCATAAACACCACGACCGCTGCACCTAGGGGCAGCAGAAGTAACAGTTTGAATACACCTTGTTCCTCAATAGGGAGGCGCTGCAGGGAGAAGGTGCTGAACACGCCGTTGTCGTCGCGAAATGTCGACAGCTGTTCGGCGGGCAGGGTCTGCTGCAGCATGGAAAACGACACTCGCGAATGGCTGGCTCCGGTGACATCCAGCAGCGAACTGCCACCGCGTTGCCAAAGCAACAGGTCGTGCTCGGAGCTCTGCTTGCGGTTTTTTAACTGAAACAGCACCCACCGCTCTCCCGTGTGCACCTCGACCATTGGGGTGAGGCTTTGGCGGCGGCGCGCATCTTCCAGATACAGCCCCAGGACAGAGCGCGCTGGCACACCAGCTTCGTGCAGCAATTTAACCAGCAGAGCGTTTTCATCATCGTTTTGTGACAGCAGCAGCGCCGCGTTTTGATCGGGTGGGCTTTGATGCAGGCGGGAGATTAACTCCCTGGCAAGACTGGCAGCGCTGGCGGAGGTTTTTTGTGCCTGCGCCAGTAATTGTCTGGCGGCGATTTGTTCAGCTTCTTCCCAAAACACAGGCGGGATGGGAGGGGGTGTTGTGATGCTTGGGCGTCGAGCCTCCGTATCCAGTAAAAACTGTGCGGAATAATACAGGGTTTGACGCCCCCTGGCGGCACTGCGGGTCCACTCACCCCGGCGTTCGCCTTTCTCGTTGACAATAGAAAAACCGTAACCAGGTGAGGCGGTTTGTTCCTGAAACAGGGTGTAGCCAGGCGGTGCTTTGGGCAGATGTAAACTGGCTACCACACCGCTGCCCTCGGCTTCAAAGTCAATTCGCGCCTCAACTTGCCAGACGGTTTGTGATTGACCCGGGGTGAATGGCACCCCGGTGTGATCGTTACGCAGTAAAGCCAATACCACCCCAATGGCTGCCAGCAACAGCACCATGACTCGGAATGTGGTGCGTTCGCTCAATTGGGCGATTCCTCTGTATTCATTTCGGTGCTGGCGGTTTTGGGCTCATCTTCAAGCACTGCGGGGGCAACGTCTGCGCGTTCCGATAGCAGGTTGGAGCGGCTCACGTCCACCAACATCATATCTTTCAAAATGTTGCGTCCGATCAGGATTTGGTAATCCAGGTGGGCGCGATCACTTAAGGTGAATTCGGCGGTTTGCCGCAGAGGGCCAATGGCGACAGGGAGTTTGACGACCGCGCGGCGCTCGCCTTCGTCGTTGTTTGATTGCAGCACACGAGCCATGCGTTCCAGCTCGCGTTCAATGGAGATCAGCGAGCCATTTTGCGGATGCACCACATCAAAGCGCACCCATTTGTCGCCATCGCGTTCAAACAGGTGGATATTACGCGCATCCAGGGACGACGTTTGCGCGCCGGTGTCGACCCGCGCCGGTAGAGCCAGTTCAATATCTGCCATCCACACCTGTTCGCGTGCACCGATCAGCAGCTTGTTCTCTACCGCTTGCGGGTTTGCGCAGTTCTCGGTGTTTGCCGCCGCAGTCTGTAGTTCATCTGGCGCGGTGGGCGACGCAGCAAGGATTTTCTCAATACGCTTAAGGCTGGCATTTTGGCGTTTTAGCTGCCGGGTTTGTTGCTGGCGCTGGCGCAGCAAATCCTCGTCCTGGCTCAGGCACTGGCTTAGTTGAGTTTCCATTGCGCTAAGGCGCGCTTCGTCTGCGGCTGGCTTGGAGGTGAATTGTTCTGGCATGAGGGCGCAGCCTGTTAAGGTGAGCGCTATCACTGGCGGGAGGACGGTGCGTATCATCATATGAGTCGGGCGAGGCTGTGCAATTAAAACGAGCAGCGATTGTATCATCGCAATGGCGTAGTGTGTTTGCTGTGGTAGCCTTGGTCAAGCGGGGTCTACGTCAAATACTACCTGTTTTTTTCGGGCTAATTTGAGCCGCGATGTTGTCGGCTAACCCAGTTTTAGCTCCCCCAGCAGCGCCGCGTGGTCGGAAAGTCCCCGCCAGCTACCCTGATTCAGACGCGTACCCGAGATGGGGGTGAGACCGCGATAGTAAATACGATCCACTGCCAGAACTGGCGCCCACACCGGGAAAGTGCGGGCATGGCGGCCATTTAAGGTGACAAACAGCTCTTCGAGGCCGACGTCGGTGCGCAGGCGCGCGTCGCAGCGGCCGCGCCAATCGTTGAAATCCCCCGCGATGATCAGCGGTTCATTGGCGGGAACGTGCGAGTTGATTCGCGCAGCGAGGGTTTGCAGCTGGTGCTGACGCTCTGTTTCCAGCAGACCCAAGTGAACGCAAAGCACATGCAGGGGCAGGGCTTGGTCGGGAACAGCGATAACACCGTGCAAAATGCTGCGGCTGGAGCGCGGAAAGATCGCCACATCAATGTTTTCGTATTCTACAAAGGGTAACTGACTTAAAATGGCATTGCCGTGGTCTCCGTGCCGGTAAATGGCGTTGCGACCATAGGCGTAGTGTGGCCACATGCTGTCAGCCAGGTATTCATAATGCTGTTCACTGGGGCTTTTGAAATGCTCGGCGTGCTTTTGGTTTTTCTTCGTTGCGCCGTGAATTTCCTGTAGAAAAACGATGTGCGCACCGGTTTGTGCTATGTGTTTGCGAATCGCGTCCAACACAAAGCGTCTGCCGCTGGCATCGTAACCCTTGTGAACATTGTAGGTTAGTATTTTTAGGGTAATGCTCATGTTGGGGTAGTGCCGTCTTCAGGGTGTGTAATAGGTTTCTGCACCCGGCCCGACGGGCATACCCAGCAGGAAAACCCAGATGTAGAACAGCGCTGTCCAGCCCAACATGAAAATCATGCTGTAGGGCAGCATGGTGGCGATGAGCGTACCAAGCCCCAGGTTTTTCTGGTAGCGGGTGGCCATGGCGAGGATCAAGCCAAAATAGCTCATCATTGGTGAGATCACGTTAGTAACCGAATCGCCTATACGATAGGCCGCCTGTATCACTTCGGGCGCGTAGCCAACCAGCATCAACATGGGTACAAAAATGGGTGCAGTGACCGCCCATTGTGCCGAGGCACTACCCAGGGACAGGTTGACCACACCGCACATCATGATAAATAAGATAAAGACTTCTGGCCCGTCGAGGCCAACACCTTGCAACAGCGCCGCTCCCTGCACGGCCATCACGGTGCCGAGGTTGGTCCATTTAAAAAAGGCGACAAACTGTGCGGCGAAAAATACCAGTACGATATACAATCCCAGAGTGCTCATGCTTTTGGCCATGGCATCGATGACGTCTTTGTCGTTTTTCATCGTACCTGCAACTTTGCCGTAGACAAAGCCGGGAATGGCAAAGGTGAAAAAGATAAAAGTCACGATGCCTTTTAAAAACGGCGAGCCCTTGACGCCACCGGTGTCGGGGTTTCGTAAAACACCCCATTCGGGCACGATGGTCAGCGCCAGTAAAATACAGATACCGAGAAAGGTCAGCCCCGCTAATTTCATGGCTTTCTTTTCCCGCTCAGTGGGCGGGTGTAAGTCCGGCGCGCTTAAATCGTCGGCACCCAGGCTGTCGTCGTATTTGCCCAGGCGCGGCTCGACGATTTTTTCCGTCACAAACGCTCCCAAAAAAGCCACCACAAAGGTGCTGACAATCATAAAATACCAGTTCACCTCAGGGCCGACCACGTAACTTGGATCAACCATATGGGCGGCGGGTTCGGTGATGCCTGCCAGCAGTGGGTCCACGGTGCCCAATAACAGGTTGGCGCTGTAGCCGCCGGAAACCCCGGCGAAGGCAGCGGCAAGTCCGGCCAGTGGGTGTCTGCCGAGGGAGTGAAAAATCACGGCTGCCAGCGGAATCAATACCACATAACCAAGTTCTGACGCGGTGTTGGATAAAATGCCCGCAAGTACGACGGTGACCGTCACCATGCGCGGTGAGGCGTTAATCACCATTGCCCGAAGCGCTGTGGATAGCAGGCCCGAATGCTCGGCGACTGAAACGCCCAGCAGAGCCACGAGTACGGTGCCAAGAGGGGCAAAGCTGGTGAAATTGGTGACCATGCCGGTGACAATTCTGGCCAGGCCTTCGGCGTTCATCAGTGAAATGACTTCGATAAAGCCGTCGGCTTCACGGCCCTTGGCGCCCTCGGGGCGCGGATCGGCGACGCCGACATCAAAATAACCCAGGATGCCGCTTAACAGAACAATGGCGATGGTTAGCAGGGCGAACAGGGTGATGGGGTGGGGCAGTAAATTACCCAGCCATTCCACCGTGGAGAGAAAACGGTTAAACCAACCCTGATTCGCAGGTTGCGGACTTGCCTTGCTCACGGAGCACTCCTTGGTTGTTATATAGGATGTGTGATACTGCTCTTCGCGTTACAAAGAGCAAGGGGGGACATTATAACGAGCGCAGGTGATATTTTTCCATAAGATTGTACAGCGTGGGGCGCGATACGCCCAGCAGCGCCGCTGCATCGGAGATGTTATCATTTACATGAACCAGGCAGCGCTGAATGGCGCGTTTCTCCGCTTCTTGACGCACTTCTTTTAAATTAAAGGGCATGGGCTCCGCATCGCCGGCTGGCGCTAGTGCCATGTCTTCCAGGGTTATGTACTTGCCGTCGGCCATCACCACCGCGCGTTTTACCCGGCTTTCCAATTCACGCACATTGCCTGGCCACTCGTAGGCTTCAATGGCTCGCTGAGTTTCTTCATCAAAACCTTTGATGGGGCGTTTTTGATCCCGTGCGAAGCGGTCGAGAAAGGTTTTTGCCAGCACCAGGGCATCGCCCTCGCGGTCTTTCAGGGGAGGGATATGAATCGGGAGATCGTTGATGCGGTAGTAAAGGTCTTCGCGGAAGCGGCCATCCTTAATGTGGTTGGATAAATCCTGATGGGTGGCGCAAATAATACGCACATCGACGGGAATCGCTTTGCGCCCCCCGACGCGCTCGACCTCTCGCTCTTGAATAAAACGCAGCAATTTGGCTTGTAAATCCAGGGGTAAATCGCCGATTTCATCCAAAAACAAAGTGCCTTTATCGGCGTATTCGACTTTGCCCGGCGTGGTTTGGTTGGCACCGGTAAACGCGCCTTTTTCATAGCCGAACAGTTCACTTTCCAGCAGCGTGTCTGGAATGGCGGCACAGTTGATTGCCACCATGGGATGCTTGGCGCGGGGGCTCAATTCGTGCAGGGCGCGGGCAAAACGCTCTTTACCTGTGCCCGACGCGCCGAGCAGCAAAGCGGTGATATCGGTGGGTGCGACTTTTTCGATGGTGCGACACACGGCCAGCATCTGCGGGCTGGTGGCAATAATGCCATTTAGCGGCATGTTTTCTTCGTGGCTGTGCAGGCGGCGGTTTTCTTTTTCCAGATCGTGCACCTTATAGGCGCGCTCGACGATCAGGCTTAGAATTTCGGGATCTACCGGTTTTTGGTAAAAATCATAGGCGCCAAGGCCGATGGCCTTAACCGCGTTGGCTCGGTCATTATCACCGGTAACGACCACGACCTTGGTTTCCTTCGCCAGGGAGAGAATTTCCGTCAGCGTGGCAAGCCCTTCGGTAACGCCGCCGGGATCGGGGGGAAGCCCCAGATCCAGTAATACCACACCTGGTTCTATGCGGCGCAGCTGGGTGATTGCATCTTCGCGATCACCGCTGATAGTGACGTCGTAGTCATCGAAGGTCCAGCGCAGTTGGCTTTGCAAGCCGCTGTCATCTTCGACGATCAGTAGCGTTTTTTTGTCGGCCACGCTCTATGTTGCTCCCTGTTCGTTATTGCTGTCGTGTGTGTCTTTTGTGCCGCCTAAGGGTACCATGATTGTAAACGTAGAGCCTTCATCCGGGGCACTTTTTACGTGAATTTCGCCGCCCAAACTGCGAATATATTCACGGCTTTCAAAAGCGCCAATGCCCATACCCGTTAGGCCCTTGGTGGAGTCAAAGGGCTTGAACAGGCGCTCGCGGATAAACTCTTCGCTCATACCGCAGCCGGTGTCGGTGATGGTGACAATGGCGCTGTTATCGTCGCGCGTCAGGGCTACTGATACGGTTCCGCTGGGCTCGGTTGCGTCTTGCGCGTTTTGAATCAAATGCAAAAACACGGTGGCGAGCTGATCCGCATCGGCGATCACCTGAACGCTGTTTTCCGGCAGAGTCAAATCGGGGGTGGGCTGCACACCGGCGCGTCGGGCAACGATTTGTTCCAGTATTTGGGGCAGCTCTACGGTGTCGCTGTGACTGCCGCGCATGCCGTCGCGCATCTGGGTCATGAGTTTGGTCATGCGGTTGACAGAGTTTTCGACGGTCATTATCACATCGTCTACAAACTCCGGTTTGTGCTTGTGTTTGCGAGCGTTGGTTACGATCAATGACTGTTGGGCGAGGATGTTTTTCAGGTCGTGCACCACATAAGCGGACAGTCTATTAAAGGCTTCAAACTGGCGTGCTTCTACCAGTGCCTGGTCGGCGATGTGCTGAGCGAGATGACTGGCGGCCTGTTGTCCGGCAGTGCGCAGCAGGTCGCGGTCTTCCCAATTCATCGTGTCGTGCAGGGGGGAGCGCGTCATCAGTAACAATCCCACTACCTGGTCGCCTTGCAAAAGTGGCAGCAACAACCACGCTCGGGGGATATTCAAGATGGCATCGGGAATCACCAGGTCTTCGTAGAGCTGAGGTTCCCGGCGGTATTCATCGATGTCAATGACCCACTGCGTGCGTGCACACCAGGCGGTGATGGGCGCGAGGGCTTCCGGTGGCGGAATGTCGTTTTTGCTGATATTCCAGCGCTCCATTAGGGCAAAACTACCGTTGCGCTGCCTGGCCCAAAGCAGTGCGGCGCCGCTGTCCATCATGCCCGCCAGAGCACGGGTAATGCGCTGGGGTACGTCATCACCTGAACTCGACAGGTCATTGGTGAAATTCAGCCATTCTTCCCGGTAGTCGTATCGGTAGCTGAAAAAGTGTTTTGCTACCCACACTCTGACCTTGGCGCGCAGTTGCCCTGAAAACAGCAGGGTCAGGAGCATGACGATGGCAAAGGCGAGGAAGAAAATCTGCATCACGCCACCCCAGGTGCCGCCTTGATAGCGTATCAAGTAGCCCGCACCCGCCATCGCCAGCAAATAAATGCCCGCGCCCAATAGCGTGGCGGTGTGAAACACCACCTTGCGCGAGACGTGAATATCTAAACGCCAAACCGGGTTTCGCGCCGCGGCGATGGCAATAAAAGGTACTGCAAGGGAGTTAACCAGACCGCGCGCCTGCCACAGGGATGAGTTGATCTCATTAAACAACATGGCATCGGCGTACATTAAAAAGTCGTACATGAACAGGCCGCCAAGGCCCAGGCAGAGGAATTTGTTGGCCCAGCGCTCGCTTTCTGACGCGTTTTGGTAGACCTGCTCTACGGCGACCAGGCCACAGAGGGCGATGCCAGTACAGGTGAAGTAGGCCACTGTCCACCAGTTCACATATCCGCTTATCGGTGCGTACAGCTGGGTGTTGGGCAGCAGCAGAATCAGCAGCGACAGGGTCATACCGCTAAGAAACACCAATGTCATATTGCGCGATGGCCCCAGCGCCGTCTCGCGAGGATTGAGTGCCGTTAGCAACATGTACAGCCAGGCGCCATTGCGCAGCCATTCACTGATACGGATGGTGGTGACGGGTGGATAGTCAGTTGTTGTGCCCCAGCTGATAACGCCCGCCCAGATGATGGAAATCACCGTGGCAACGATCACCATCCAGCCGAAGTTGCCACCGCGTCGCGACAGATACAGCATGATTGCCAGCACCACGTAGGCGAAAGTGGCCAGGGCATAACTGTATAAACCAATGTTTGTTTCCATTCTGCGGAATGTCCTAAACGGTGATATTTGTTGTAAACACTTGCCTGTGTGGCGCGGTAGGCAGTAGCCCGCTTAACCAATAAACACTATACTCTTGCCCGACCGCTGTAAATGCTATAAATCCTAGAGCTGTGAAGTCGGTCATAAAACTGAAGTTTCTTTCTGGCTGATCTTATGGCCGTAGTTCCGGAGGTGAGTAGACAGGTATGTCCGAACCAGCACAACGATTGAATGCGCTTAAAGATACACCGGCCACGTGGCTGGTTACGGGCGTTGCGGGATTTATCGGCTCAAATTTGTTGGAGGCTTTGCTGCGTTTGGAGCAGCGTGTGGTGGGGCTTGATAACTTTGCCACTGGGCACTGGCACAATCTCGATGACGTCAAGCAATGTGTCGGGGATCAGGCCTGGCAGCGCTTCCGTTTTATCGAAGGTGATATTCGGGAGCTGGACGATTGCCGCAAGGCCGTGCAGGGTGTGGATTACGTTCTGCATCAGGCTGCGCTGGGCAGTGTGCCGCGTTCGATAGCAGACCCCTTACTGACCCACAGTGCCAACATTGACGGCTTTATCAATATGCTGGTAGCAGCGCGCGATGCCAGGGTGAAGCGCTTTGTCTACGCCGCGTCTTCTTCTACCTATGGCGATCACCCGGGGCTTCCCAAGGTGGAAGACCGTATCGGTAAGCCTTTGTCACCCTACGCCGTGACCAAATACGTCAATGAGCTTTATGCAGACGTGTTTGCCCGCACTTATGGTCTTGAGGTGATGGGGCTGCGCTATTTTAATGTGTTTGGCCGCCGCCAGGACCCAAACGGTGCCTATGCGGCGGTGATTCCCCGCTGGTATAATACCTTGCTCAACGGTGAGGCCTGCCAGATCAACGGTGATGGCGAGACCTCACGGGATTTTTGTTACATTGACAACACCGTGCAGGCCAATTTGCTGGCCGCCATTGTCACCGATCCAAATGCGGTGAATCAGGTATACAACGTGGCCTGTGGTGATCGCACGACCTTGAATGCGTTGTATGAAGCTATTCGAGATACTGTGGCCGCCGCCCGCGCCGAGGTGGCGGATTTGGCGCCGCAGTATCATGATTTTCGCGCCGGCGATGTGCGCCATTCACAGGCGGATATCAGCAAAGCGCGGTCGTTGCTGGGCTACGCGCCCACGCACGACGTACGCCGTGGCTTGGCCGAAGCGGGTCAGTGGTATATCGCTCAACATCAGAAGGTTTAATATTATGACAGATACTGTAGCCATTGTCGGACTTGGATACGTAGGGCTTCCTCTCGCGGTGGCGTTTGGCCGGCGGATGCGTACCATCGGCTTTGATCTTAACGAAGCCAAACTGCAGCACTATCGCAATGGCGTTGACCCCAGTGGTGAGGTCGACGGGGAAGACTTGGCCGCCGCAGTCGAACTGGAATACACCAGCGACCCAGAGGCGCTCACCGAGGCCCAGGTGGTTATTGTGGTTGTGCCCACGCCCATTGACCAGGCGCACCGCCCGGATTTAAGCCCTCTGCAGGGCGCTTGTAAAACCGTGGGGAGATACATGCGCGCAGGTGCCACCGTGGTATTTGAGTCTACAGTGTATCCCGGTTGTACTGAGGAAGTGTGCGTGCCGATTTTGGAAAAACACGCTAATTTAGTGTGGAGTGGGCGCGATAACGTGGGTGATGCCGATACCTTTTACGTGGGTTATTCGCCCGAGCGCATTAACCCCGGCGATAAAGTGCACCGCTTGGAAACTATCACCAAAGTTGTTTCTGGCGATAGCGAAGCAACCTTGGAGCGTGTGGCGGCGCTGTATGAGCGGGTGATTGATGCCGGTGTGCATCGCGCGGCCAGCATTAAGGTGGCCGAGGCTGCCAAGGTGATAGAAAATACCCAGCGTGACCTCAATATCGCCCTGATGAATGAGCTGGCGCTGATTTTCAATCGCCTTGATATCGACACTCTGGATGTGTTGGAAGCAGCGGGCACCAAATGGAACTTTTTGCCGTTTCGCCCAGGGCTTGTCGGAGGACACTGCATTGGCGTTGACCCCTACTATTTAACCTACAAAGCCGAGGCGGCGGGTCATCACCCCGAGGTGGTTTTGGCGGGTCGCAAGACCAATGATGGTATGGGCAAGTTTGTCGCGGAGCAAACCGTCAAGCAGTTGGTGTCGCGCGGGCATCCCGTGGCTGGAGCGCGAGTCATTGTGCTTGGGCTGACCTTCAAGGAGGACTGCCCCGATCTTCGCAACTCCAAAGTCGAAGATGTAGTCAACGAGTTGCGCGAATACCACTGTGACGTGATTATTCACGATCCTGTTGCCGATGCAGAGGATGCGATGGAGGAATACGGTATTTCTCTGGTGGAGTGGGACAAACTCCCGCGTGCGCATGCGGTGGTGCTCGCGGTGCCGCACACACAGTACAAGGCATTGTCAGTCAGCGAGCTTGGCAGCCTGTTGGTTGATGGCGGTTCGCTGATTGACGTCAAGTGTATGCTCGATCGCGAGGCCGTGGAGCAGGCGGGACTAGAGGTGTGGCGTCTCTAGCTGCGTTTCAAGTTCCGCGTTTAACTACTCTGGAATCCACCCGCGCGCCAAATGGCGGGCGGGTAGGGTAGGTTTGTTTTCGATTTGGAGCTAACAGCTGGTTGAAGAAAAAACCTCAGCTGGCACATATCAGCGTCAAAACGGCCTCCAAATGCTCATTCACTGCGCGTAAACTTTGCTTTTTCGGCCGTTCTTGCCTTGTCTTGTGCTCGTCTGAGGTTTTTTCAGTGGGTAGGGGGCGCCTCAATGCACACCGGCGTATACCTGCTCGGCGCGGTTGCCGGTATCGGCGTTGGTGTCCGGTTCTGCCGGGCGAATCAACAGCTCTTCCTCCAGGCTGGCGATGACGTCTCTGACGTCATCCAGGGTCAGCTCCTCGCGGTCTTCTACCATGCCGTGCAAGAACAGACGGCTGCACACCATGTTAATCAAACGGGGAATGCCGCGGCTGGCCTGGTGGATGGGGTTAAAAATGGATTCATCCAGCTCGGGTTTGCCGTCCCAGCCCACATGTTGCAGGCGGTGCAGGATATAATCACGGGTCGCATTCTCATCCAGGGGGCGCATGTGGCAGGCGGCGACCAGGCGTTGGTGTAACTGTTCAAGCCCGGGGGACATCACCGTGTCGCGCAACTCTTCCTGGCCGACCAGGAAAATCTGTAACAGAGGCTGGTTATTCAGCTGCAAGTTGGTTAGCAGGCGCAGCTCCTCCAGGGCGTTGGCGGACAGGTCCTGCGCTTCGTCGATAATCAGCAGCGGGCGCTTGCCCGCGCTGTGCAGGCGTTTGAGCAGCGTTTCTAAATCATTGAGCATGCCGGCCTTGTGTGCCTGACTGCCATCGAGGCCAAAGCGCATCACCACAAGGCGCAATAAGTCATCCGCTTCGATCTGGGTGCAGGTCAGCGAGGCAAATACGACGTTTTCCTGCTCGGCGAGATCGTTGGTCATACTGGCGATCAGGGTGGACTTGCCTGTGCCTGGGCGTCCCGTCACCATGACAAAGCCCTCTTTGCGTTGCAGCGCGTACTGCATATAGGCCTTCGCTTTAGTAAAACCAGGGTGCAAAAAGCACAGGCGCGAGTCAGGGCTTAAGCGAAAGGGCTCTTCTTTGAATCCGTAGTATTGCTCGTACATCTGTGGTGTCCTTGTGCCATAGACCGGGTATGATGCGATGCGTTACCTATTTTGTACAGCGGTGAATGTTAAACCTGTGATTTAACTAGCAGTTTTTTTTTGAGTTGGCCAAAATATTGACTTTTTACCGTTAAATAGTTGACGCGGCGTTACTTGTCCATGTGGTTTATAATTTCAATGACAAGTACAATTATCAGCAGTATGAAGAACGAGGGGCTGTCGCCTCGTCTGATCGCGCTGCCGCGTAAGGGGTTGGCGGGTCTGGGGCGGGGTCGGTGGTGGTGGCTTTGATGATACAAAGAACATTGCGCACAGTGTTGAACTTCCTATGTACGAGTATTTTTATCAATTAAAGGCCGAGCCCTTCCGTTTAAGTCCGGATCATCAGTTCTGCTTCAGTCACGGAGGGTATGCGAGGGCGAAAGCCTACATGGCCTACGCGTTTGTGCGCGCCGAAGGTTTTGTTATGGTGACCGGCCGCCCCGGAACCGGCAAGACGACCTTGGTCGGCGATCTTATCGAGTCTCTTGCGGACGAGCGTGTCACCACGGCGAGCTTGGTGTGCACGCAGTTGGGAGCCGATGATTTGCTGCGTATGGTGGCGTTTGCGTTTGGCATGGACGTCGCCGACCAGGAAAAGTCTCAGGTCTTGCAGCGCTTGACCACGCTGTTTCATCGTTTGCACCAGCAGGGCAGACGTGCCTTGTTGATTGTCGATGAGGCCCAGGATTTATCCGAGGCTGCGCTTGAGGAGCTGCGCCTGTTGACGAACCTGCAAGCCAATGGCGAACCCCTGTTGCAGATCTTTCTGCTCGGCCAGGAGGAGTTGCGCGACCTGATCCAAAAGCCGTCGATGCTGCAGGTGCAACAGCGTATTGTGGCCACCTGCCATCTCGAGTCACTTAAACTGATGGAGACGCGCGAATACATTCTGCATCGTCTGCTGCGCGTGGGTTGGAAAAACTACCCCAAGCTGAGTGAGGCGCTGTATCCGATTATTTATCGCTTCAGCGAAGGCGTTCCCAGGCGCATCAATTTGATCTGCAGTCGCTTGTTTTTGCACGGCAGTGTCGAGCAACGCGAGCGTATCTCCGTAGCCGATGCCAGGGCGGTTATCGGCGAGTTGCAAATGGAACAGCTTGCTATGGGCAGTTTGTTGAGCGAGGTGGATTTTTCAGTCGAGGACGAGTACCTGAGTTTTACAGCGGTTTTGTCCTCCCTGACGGGAAGTGATGCAAAAGAAGCTATGGAAGCGCTGGCCTCGGAGGCAGCAACAGTGCAGCTGGACGAGCGTGAGAGAGCAAGCCTGGCGGGTGAAAACAATGCCGAGAGTGAAGCATATGATGAGGCAGAGGGTGCTGGTGATGGTGATGAGCTGGAAATGGCTATCGCCGATAACGATACGGATGATGAAAAATTAACAAAAGTGGTACGCAGCGAGGTCGTGGAAAATTTAAGTGGTGTCGAAACGCCCTTAGAAAACAATAGCGACAAAGGTGGTTTAGATAATCAACCGAGGAGGAGGGCTGCGAAGCGCGATTTATCGGCTGAACCGCCCGACGCACAACAGGCGCTGGCCGAGGACCTGGTGAGAAGCGTAAGCCCTGAATCCCTGGTTGGGCCTATATACGCCGGCAAGGGCAGGGAGTTTGGTGCTGAGCTGGCGGCGCGTTCGAATATGGGTTTGAGTCGCACTGTAGCCTGGGCGCTGGTCGCAGTTTTGGCCGCTGCGGGCATAGCACTGTGTTGGTTTTATTGGCAATTTACGTAATTGTACTTGAATTAGGTAGCGCGAAAATAAAAGCAGTTGTTTTATTATTTTTTTTGACGCGCATAGCATTCTTGCCTGCTTTGTGTGGATTATGGTGGCTAGCAAGCGTTATCATGCGCATGCTAGACTCGGCACAGACGGGCTTGTGAGCTATATTATTCTCGAGGGAGAAAAACAATGTTTCAATTTAAACAGATCGTGAAGTACTACGGTTCCCTGGCGGGCGTCTGCCTGTTGGGCTTGACGCTTGGTGCGTGTGGTTCCCAGTATCCAGAGGCGACTGAAGCGCCGTCAGGCCTGGCCGATAATTACGAATATGTGATTGGCCCCGGCGATACGATGGAGGTTTTTGTCTGGGGCAACCCCGATTTATCCAATACGGGCGTTGTTCGTCCCGATGGTATGTTCACTACGCGACTGGTGGAAAACATCAAAGCCGCTGGTAAAACTTCCTCTGAATTGGCCAGAGAGGTCGAAAGGGCCTACTCGAATTACGTTAAAAGCCCAGTGGTCAGCGTTATTGTCAATGGTTTCTCCGGCATGCCCGAGCAAACCGTACGTGTTGTTGGTGAGGCGGCCGTGCCGCGCAGTATTCCCTATTCCAAAGGCATGTCTCTGCTCGATTTGATGATAGCCGTCGGTGGTGTTACCGAGTTTGCCGATGGCAATGGTTCGGTGTTGGTGCGTCGCTTTGGTGGCGAGCAAAAAAGCTATTCCTTGCGGTTGGATGATTTGCTAAAGGACGGCGATATTTCTGCTAACCTGCCTTTGATGCCGGGTGATGTGGTGATTATATCCGAGTCTTGGTTCTAATAGGTTTTCAGATTTTCAGTAGGCAGATCGTTTTATGCAGGACATTCTCGCACAACTTTTTAGTTATATTTGGGGTATCTGGCGGTTTCGTTGGTTGGCGCTGGCCACCGCTTGGGCGCTCTCTGTTGTCGGCTGGATTGTAGTACACAATTTACCGGAATCTTATGTTGCTACGTCACGAGTTTACGTTGACAGTAACAGCGTCTTGCGCCCCTTGTTGAAGGGTTTGGCCATTCAGCCGGACATCAACCAAAAAGTGGCGATGATGAGCCGAACCCTGCTCAGTCGTCCGAATCTGGAAAAGCTGATTCGGATGACTGATCTTGACTTACAGATCACTACTGATGCACAAAAACAGGCGATGCTGACGGACTTGCGACAGTCTATCAGTCTGTCGTCTCGGGATCGTGATGCCTCGCTGTATTCGATTCAAGTCCAGCATCCCGATCGCGAGCTGTCCAAGCGTATCGTGCAGGCGTTGATCACGGTGTTTATTGAAAGCTCCCGCAGTGATGCGCGCATCGATAATACCGGTGCGCAGGACTTTCTCGATGATCAAATTGCTGATTATGAGCGTCGTCTGGAAGAGGCTGAAGCGCGTCTGGCGGCTTTTAAACAGCGTAATGTTGATAGCTTCCCCGGTCAGGTGGGCGGGTACTACGCACGTCTCGAAGCATCCAAACAGGATCTTGAGACGGCGCAATTGGCGCTGCGCGAAGCGCAAAACCGTCGTGATCAGCTGCGCATGGAGCTCGATGGTGAAGAGCCGATGTTTTTCGTCAGTGATGCCACGGGCGAAATAATGCGTACTCCGATTGATGTGCGAATCCAGCAGCAAAAGCTATTGCTGGATCAGCTCTTGTCTCGTCTGACCAGTCGCCACCCCGAAGTGCAGCAGGCCAGAGCGTTACTGGGCAGGCTGGAGACGCAAAAGCGTGACTGGATTGAGCAGGCTAAAAAAGATGGCGCCGCGAATGCGCTGACGGGATTTACCGGTGTTTCTAACAGTCCCGTTTATCAGGGCATGAGAACCATGCTGGCGGAAACCGATGCCAATATTGCCCAGTTGCAGGTGCGGGTTGACGAGTTTCAGCAGCGCAAGGATGCTCTGGAGCAAAAAGTCAATAATATCCCCGTGGTGGAGACGGAACTCAAGCAGCTTGACCGTGACTACCAGGTCATTGCGGCGCAACATGCGGCGCTGCTCAAGCGTCGCGAATCGGCGATGCTGTCGCAAAGTGCAGAACAGCAGGGTAATGACGTGAATTTCCGGGTTATCGATCCACCCTATGTGCCACTTAAACCCAGTGAGCCCAACAAGCTGTTGTTGAACGCGCTGGTACTATTTCTGTCTGTCGCAGCGGGTATTGCACTGGCATTGCTTATGTCGTTGATCAAACCTGTTGTTATCGATCCGCGCTCACTGGTTAAACTGACCAGTCTGCCAATACTTGGTAGTGTATCTTTGGTGGCATCGCCAGCAGAGCGGCGCGAAACGGTGATCGCCTATTCATTTTTTGCGGGTATTTGTGCCTTGCTGTTATTGGCCTTTGCGCTGGTAGCCGTAGTGCCGAACCTGTTTGCCGGGTAATGGCCGAGGACTATAACGATGAGCACAATTGAAAAAGCAGTAGATGGCCGCGACGACAGAAACGGCAAAACCAAGAGACCCAAGACAGCAAATAACACCCTTGAAAAAGCTATGGCACAAGCCAGGGCCAAGGCGCCAGAGGCGATGCAGCGCCCCTCTGCAGGTCAAAAGATGGCGCGATCGGCTGGTCAAGAGGCGCGCGTATACGATACCGAGCGAATTCACCTGCCGCTGGGCGAGTTGGGCGCAGCGGGTGTGTTGACACCGTTGACGCCGCGCTCGCGCATTGCCGAGGAATACCGCACCATCAAGCGTCCGCTGCTTAAAAACATTGATGGTCTGGGCGCAGCACAGGTGGAACACCCTAATCTGATTATGGTTACCAGTGCCCTGGAAGGTGATGGCAAGACGTTTTCCGCGGTAAACCTGGCGATGAGCATTGCGATGGAGCAGGATAAAACCGTACTGTTGGTTGACGGCGATGTGGCCAAAGCAACGGCGGGGCGTATGCTGGGAATTCCTGGTAACAAACCGGGGTTGACCGATGTGTTAAGTGGCGATGTATCGGATGTGGGCGAGGTGTTATTGCGCACCGATATTGACAATTTGACGGTCATTCCCGCTGGCTCGCTACACGATCGAGCCACGGAGTTGTTGGCTTCCTCAAGTATGAAACGTCTGATGAAAGAGATCTCAGAGCGTTATCACGACCGTGTGATTGTATTTGATTCGCCACCGCTGTTGCTGACCACGGAGGCGGCGGTGCTGTCGAGCTTTATGGGTCAAATCGTGTTTGTCGTTAATTCTGAATCGACCCCTGAGGCGGCGGTGAAAGAGGCGATAGAGCGTATCGGCGATGAGCAGGTGGTGGGTCTGGTGCTCAATCGCGTACGTCAACGTTTGGGAGGAACTCTGGGTTATGGTTACGGCTATGGCTACGGTTACGGCTATGGTTACGGTTATGACGAGTCGTCCCACAATCAACGGCCTGCGCGCTAAGGCCAGATGGAGGTGAGGCTCATGCGTTCATTCATCTACCTGTTGCCTGGTCTGGTGCTGTCTCTTTGTGGCAGCTCGGTATGGGCATTGTCGGAGTATAGCGGCGGTGTTCGCAGCCAGGTGATCTTCAGTGACAATATCTGCTCCAGCCGAGATAACCCCGAATTTGAAACCATCGGTGTATTGACACCCTATGTTGACTACCTGAAACAGGGACGCCGGTTTAATCTCGACCTGAGCGCTGCGCTGGAAACCAATACTTTGGATTATGACCGAATAGGCTGTACCTCGAATGCGATTCGCGGCCTACCGTATACCAACGACAACGTTGTACCGCGTTTAAACGCCAAGGCGGATGCGGTGTTGCTGAATAAATGGTTTTACATGGATGCGGGTGCGAACATTCATCAGGTCTCGGTAAACCC
>PDSN01000075.1 GCA_002748505.1 Gammaproteobacteria bacterium
GGCGACTGAAAATTAAATACGACGATATAGGAGGACACCAGCAGGGTAATAATCGTGGTGGCCTGAATTAACAGCGAGCCTCTGTCGGATAGCAGCGCGGTGCTGCTGGCGACGTAGGCAATCAACAGGGAAAACTCTGAGGCCTGGCCCAGGCGGAAGCCTAAGTCCCAGGCCAGCTCGCGTTTTTCGCTCATGCCGCCCAATAAAAAACGATAGGTGACCGGTTTCATCACCAGCACCAATATCGACAGGGTCAGCGCCGCAAACGCCACATCGGCGAGTAAACCCAATGGAATACGCGCGCCCACGGAAAAGAAAAACAGTACCAGAAAAAAGTCGCGCAGGGGTTTCAGGTTCACCGCAATGTATTGTGCGATAGGGCTGGTGGCGATGGCGATGCCCGCGATAAATGCGCCAATTTCTGCCGACAGACCCAGCGCGTGCGCCGCTTCCGCAAGGCCGAGGCACCAGCCAATGGCGAGCAGAAAAATATATTCGTGAAAGCGATCAAAGCGGGTAATCAATGGCAGTAAAATATAGCGTACGCAAGCCCAGGCCGCGCCGATCAGCAGGGGCAGGGTGGCCAGGGACATTACCACTTGATAAGGGGATTGCTCTCCCTCACCGCCTGCGCCAATTAAAATCATCAATACCACAATGGCCAGTAAATCCTGTAACAGCAGCAGGCCGATCATCAGCTCGCCGATATGGCGGTGGTGCAGCACCGTGGTGGGCAGGAGCTTGATGCCAATAATGGTGGAGGAAAACATCATCGCCGCGCCAATGACCAAAGCCTCTTGATGGCCGTAGCCAAATGCTCGCACCAGTGCATAAGACAAACCCAAAAACAGCAGTGAGCTAAACGCCGCTACCAGAGTGGATTTTTTTAGCGTGGCCAGTAAGGCCTTGGGCTGCATATCCAGCCCCAGTAAAAACAACAGGAAAATAATGCCGACGTGGGCTACCTCAGACAGCAGGGCGAGGTCGGTTACCAGCTTGGCACCGTAAGGCCCAATCGCCGCGCCAAGGGCAATGTAGGCGATAATCAATGGTTGACGGGTATACAGCGCTATCGAGGCCAGCACCGCCGCACCAGAGAAAATCAGGAAAAACGAAAAAGTAATGGAGCTGGCTTCCATATGATCGTCTCGCGTTGCTAGGGCGATCAGTATAGCGCGAAATCACTCCGCTTCAATCGGGGGTTTTTTACTGTTATCGTCGGGCTGGGTTTCAAGCATTTGGATATAGGCGCTGATACGGTGGCTGGCACCGACGCGGTTTTCAAAGGGGCCTTCCACCACGCCCTCACGGGTGCGGAAATACCATTTGCCCGCCTGCTCGAATACGCGTTCGTTGCGGTGATGATAGGTGATAGTTGGGCTGTCGTCCCGGCGATGATTTGACATGGCGCGATCCTTGGCTTCTGGCTTGCCGCATTATACCAGTTCTTACTTGCTTTGCGGCTTAACATGGTTAAACCGATCGGTATGCTTTGCTAAAAGCGCCATTAGATAGTGTCGATTTTGACGGCAGTGACAGCGTGATTTTTCCAGGCAGATGCCCTTGCGGTGAGCGCTGCGCCCAAGTAGTATCGGACGAATTCATTTCGATAACTATAATGAGGCAAGAATATGTATTGGCTAAAAACAAGTGCACTCGCACTTAGCGTAGCGGCGTTGGTCGCCTGTAGTGATAGTTCCGACAAGGCTCCCGAACAACCGACGCCGCAACCGGTGTTGAAGTATCAGGCCAAGGTGACGCGCACGCCATATGGTATCCCGCACATCAAAGCCGATGATTGGGGCAGTCTGGGCTACGGCTACGCCTATACCATCGCCGAGGACAACTATTGCGTGATTATGCGCGAGTTTGTGGTGTCTAAAGGTGAATCCGCGCGCTATTTTGGCAGCGAAGGTGATTTGAACCGCGACAAGGTGATGAAACTCTATAATGATGATGCGCGTATCAAACGTGTTTTTATCGATACCCTGCCGGAGAACCTCCTGGCGGCGGTTGAGGGTTATGTGGCGGGCCTTAATCAGTACTTAGCCGATACGGGCGTGGACAATCTCGCCGAGGGTGACGAGGGCTGTCGCGGCGCGGATTGGGTACGCAAAGCCGATGTTTATGACATGGGGCGTCTATTCCATGGCCTGGTGCTGCGTGGCAGCGCCGCGCCGCTGGCGGACTATATCGCCGCTGCAGGAGGGCCCGGTGTGGCGCCAAACCCTGTTAAAATCAGCAGGGCGCCGCTGCAAAATCAGATTGACCGCGAGCAGTTTATCGCCTCAATCACCCCGGATGTCGCCGAGCAGTTAGGTTCCAACGCCTATGCTGTCGGTACCGAAGCTTCGCAAACGGGCAAGGGTATTTTACTGGGTAATCCGCATTTTCCGTGGCAGGGCTCACGCCGGTTTTATGTGTCTCACCTCACTATGGGTGATGAATATGACGTCTATGGTGGTTCACTGTACGGCATGCCGATAAACGCAATTGGTTTCAACGACAATGTCGCCTGGAGTCACACGGTCAGCACCGGCAAGCGTTTTACCCTGTACGAGTTAACGCTAAACCCCAGTAATCCTTTGCAGTATGAATACGACGGCGAAATGCGCGACTTTAGCAAGCAAACCGTTTCCGTAGACAAACTGCGCGATGACGGCACCGTAGAGACTATCGAACATACGTTTTATTTTTCGCACTATGGCCCCGTTGTGGATTTAGGCGCATTGAGTCCTCTGCTTGCCAATTGGCCAAACTCCGTGGGTACGGTCCTGGTATACCGCGATGCCAACCTGGAGAATTTACGCGGTGTCGAGCAGTGGTTAAAAATGGGGCAGTCGAAAAATATGGCGGAGTTTACCGAGGCGCTAAAAGCGATTGGTATTCCCTGGGTGAATACCATCGCTGCTGACCGCTACGGCCAGGCATTTTACGGCGATATTTCGGTAAACCCACATGTGACCGAAGCGCAACTGGATAATTGCGTGCGCGGCACTGTGCAAACCCTGCTGACCGACTACGGTTTAATCACCATGGATGGTGCTGATCCCGCTTGCGAATGGGGCAGTGACGCCGACACCGCTGCGGGTATTTTTGGTTACGACAATTTACCAAAACTACAAAACACCGAGTACGTTGCCAATGCCAACGACAGTTACTGGCTGGCGAATCCGCGCCAACTGCTGACCGGTTATTCGCCGATTATCGGTGGGGAAGAAACCGAGCGTGGCCTGCGCACCCGTCAGACATTCGTACAGGCGGAGCAGCGTATGGCAGGCACGGATGGCCTGGGTGAGACCGGTTTTAACGTCGACAATATTCGCACCTTGCTGTATCAGGCGACAAATATCGCCGCTGATTTGGTGCTCGATGATGTACTCGCCTTGTGCCAGGGCGTTGCGGATTGGTCGACCTACGAAGGCAGCGCAGAAAGTAATGCCAAAGCCTGCGATGTGCTTGCCAACTGGGACAGAAGTTATCGTGTGAGCAGTGTCGGCGGGCCGATTTTCTGGGAATTCTGGAAACGCTTTCGCGAGACCGACAATATCTGGGCAGTGGCTTTTGACCCCACCGATCCGGTCTATACCCCGCGTGACTTAAATCGCGACGATGCGACGGTCGCGGCTGCGGTGCTCGACAGTTTTGTTGCCGGTGTAGCGGCACTTGATGCAGCCGGTGTCGCCCTGGATGCGCCCTTGGGCGAGGTGCAGTTTGTCGAGAAAAACGGCGTGCGCTATGGTATTCCGGGCGGTAGTTCGAAGTTTATGTTTAGCATCACCACTTCTGAGCTGGTCGATGGCAAGGGTTATGCGGACATCCGTCACGGTAATTCCTACATACAGGCGGTCACTTGGGACGATGGCGCCTGTCCGATTGCCTACAGCATGATTACCTATTCCCAATCCACCGATCCCGCATCGCCGCATTACGCCGATGCCACCGAGCTGTACTCCAACGAGGGTTGGATTGACGCCGTGTATTGCGAGCAGGCGGTGATGGATGCGGCGGTAAGTACGAAGACGCTGGAATTATACGAGTAATTGCTCTCTCTGAGGCTGTTGCCGCAGCCTCAAAGATTGATCAGCTACGGGGTGGTCACAAATTCAGTGACCTCAAGCCCGAAGCCTGACAGCGCGTTGAAGTGAATCGGGGCGGACAGTAAACGCATTTTACCCACATTGAGCTGGCGCAGGATCTGTGAGCCTGTGCCAATGAGACGGTAGTTTTGTGGAGTGCCCTGGGCTTGCCCGGAATGGTTGTTGTTGCGGTAGGACAGCACTTCATTCAGCGCTCGTTCAGCGTCGTTTTCTTCACCGATCAACACCAAGACGCCGTGATCGTTGCTTGCGATATAGTTCATTGCGGCGCGGGCCGACCAGCCCTGGGCGTTGTCATCGAGCACGGTGCCGACAATGTCTCGCAGGGTATTGATGGTTTGTACTCGCACTGGCGTTGCTTCATCGGCGGATATTTCTCCGCGTGTCAGCGCGTAATGCAGAACCTTGTCGATTTCATCGAAAAAGGTGTGCAGCACAAAGGTGCCGTACTCGGTGTGAATGTCGCGGGTATCGCGCAGCGTTACTGATTGCTCGTGCAGGGCGCGATAGGTAATGAGATCGGCGATAGTGCCCATGCGCAGGCCGTGCTGTTCGGCGTAGACCTCAAGCTGTGGACGGCGTGCCATGGTGCCGTCTTTGTTCATGATCTCCACAATTAAAGCCGCCGGTTCCATGCCCGCCATGCGCGCCAAATCTACGCCCGCTTCGGTGTGTCCAGCGCGGCGCAACACGCCGCCGGGACGCGCAACCAGTGGGAAAATATGGCCTGGCTGACAAATAGAAGCGGGTGTGGCATCGGTGGCCACCGCGGTTTGTACGGTGTGTGCGCGCTGCGCCGAGCTGATTCCCGGGCCAATGCGCTCGGCGGCATCGATAGACACGGTGAAATTAGTCTCATGCTGGGCGCGGTTATCGCGCACCATCAAGGGCAATTGCAGTTGTCTGGCGCGCTCCGCAGTAATAGGCATACAGATTAAACCGCAGGCTTCGTTGGCGAAAAAGGAAATGACCTCGGGTGTTACCGCCTCGGCGGCGATAATTAAATCGCCTTCATTTTCCCGGTCTTCATCGTCCATTAAAATGACCATTTTTCCGGCGCGAATATCGTCGAGCAATTCGGGAACGCTGGCAAGCGGCATGTTTGTTCTCCGTGTCAAAAAAAAGCGTTATAACAATTCAATCGCAACGGCTGTTGCTTCGCCGCCGCCGATACACAGCGCGGCCACGCCCCGTTTGCCACCGCGCTGTTTTAAGGCGTTGATTAAGGTGACGATAATCCGTGAACCGCTGGAACCGATGGGGTGACCCTGGGCGCAGGCGCCGCCGAACACATTGACTTTTTCCGCATCGAGCTGCAAGGCGTCAATTGCCAACAGAGTTACCACGGCAAAGGCTTCGTTGATTTCAAATAAATCGATGTCATCGACTTGCCAGCCGGTTTTGGCCAGCAGTTTTTCAATCGCGCCGATGGGGGCGAGGCTGAATTCGCCGGGTATTTGACTGTGGCGGCTGTGGGCGACCAGTTTTGCAACCGGAGACAGCTGGTGCTGCGCGGCGTAGTCGGCTGTGGTCAGTACCAGGGCGCTGGCGCCGTCGGAAATAGAGCTGGAGTTTGCGGCGGTAATGCTGCCATCTTTGGCAAAGGCCGGGCGCAGGCTGGGGATTTTTTCAATGTTGGCCTTGCGCGGCTGCTCGTCTTCGCTGATGACAAAGTCGCCCTTGCGATGTTTAACCGTTACCGGCGCTATTTCCGGTTTCAGCGCGCCGCTGTTCATGGCCTCTTGGGCACGGGTTAAGGAGCTGATCGCGAACTCGTCCATGCGCTTGCGACCAATCCCTTTTGCATCGGCGATTTCCTGCGCGAAGCTGCCCATAGAGCCGCCGGAGTAGGCATCTTCCAAACCGTCTAAAAACATATGGTCGTAAATGGTTTTATGGCCGGCGCGCACCCCGGAGCGAGCATTGGGAATTAAATGCGGCGCGTTGCTCATGCTCTCCATACCGCCGGTGACCACCACCTCGTTAGTGCCGGACTTCAAAGTATCGGCACCAAACATCACTGCCTGCATGCCGCTGCCACAGGCTTTGTTCAAGGTGACGGCGCCTGCGCTGACGGGAATGCCAGCGCCAATCGCCGCCTGGCGTGCGGGACACTGTTTTAAGCCCGCTGGCAAAACACAGCCCATAAAGATTTCATCCACCGCATCGGCGGCAAGACCGCTGTTGGCAAGTGCCGCTGAAATAGCAGTGGCACCCAACTGTGGGGCACTGACGCTGGCCAATTCGCCGTGCAGTGCGCCCATTGGGGTTCTGGCTCCGGATAAAATTACGATCTCAGCTGTGCTCATGTCTGCCTCGCTTGTTATGGCTTGTCCTTAAGGTCGGTCATTTAGCCACATCAATGGGTTTCACTCAAGTATTGCGGAGTGAGCGAAGGGTGGGCCAGCGTTTTCAGACAGCTCGCCGCACTGTTAGTCACGACGCTACGGTGACCTCAAAGAACAGGGCGACGATGGTGTGATCTCTGCTGGGTGTCGGTTTAGTGTGAGAATTGCCGTCTAAAATAACCCGATTCGTGGCTCATTTGTCATAGGGTGTTGATGGTATGCCCTTTACACTGTAATGTCTCAACAGGCGGCAACAAGGATACCAAAATATGGGCGCACAGAGTTTACCGGTTATTGTCGGCATGGGTGGTGTAAACGGCGCGGGGCGAAGCTCTGCGCAACAGGCATATCGACGCATGGTATACGGTGCGCTAGGCACCAAAGAGCGTACTGAAACCCTGGCGGCGCTGGCGCGGATGATGGACAGGGCGAACGCGGATGTGGACGAACAGCGCATTTTGCGCCACACCCTGATTCGGAAATTGGAAGACACCGCTTTTGACCCTGAAACGGTGCGCTGGAATCAGCGCGTGGAAATCCAGACCGAATCAGACGGCATTCGTTTTACCCTGGCGCGCCGTGATTGCCCAAGCGTTTTACCGCCTACCTGGGAGGTTGTAGCGGAAACGGTAACCCACCTCGAGGTGAAAGCGCAGGGCTTGCAGCGATTTCTGATGCCCTCGATCCGTAGTTTTGAGGTGAAATGCGCCAGTCAGTTGCCTTCCGGCTTCGATCCGGGTGCGCTGTACCCCTCGCGCAACCATCCCAAGGGGCTGCAAATGAGTGTGTTTGCCGCTTCGGATGCCCTGGGTGATTTAGGGATTGACTGGCAGGCGGTGCAAAGCCGGGTCGCGGCGGACCAAATCAGCGTGTACGCAGGCAGCGCGATGGGGCAGCTCGATGAGGCCGGTGGCGGTGGCATGATGTCGGCGCGGGCTTACGGTAAGCGCGTCACGTCGAAGTATTGCCCGCTGTCACTGGCGGAAATGCCAGCGGATTTTATCAACGCCTACGTGCTGGGCGCGATGGGCAGCACCGGCGCGGGCGTTGGTGCCTGCGCGTCATTCTTGTACAACCTGCGCATGGCGGTGCAGGATATTCGCGCCGGACGGGCGCGCGTAGCCGTTGTGGGTGGCGCGGAAGCGCCGATCAATCCGCAGGTGATGGAAGGTTACGCCGCAATGGGTGCACTGGCGACCGCACGTGAACTGTGTGAACTGGACGGGCTGGCCGAAGGCCAGGAGCCAGACCATCACCGCGCCTGCCGTCCCTTTGCTGAAAACTGTGGTTTTACCATGGCTGAGTCCGCACAGGTGCTGGTGTTGTTTGATGAAGCACTGGCACTGGAACTTGGCGCGACCGTATACGGCGCTGCTACCCATGTGTTTGTCAATGCGGACGGTTTTAAAAAGTCCATTTCAGGCCCCGGCGTCGGCAACTATATTACTTTTGCCAAAGCCACCGAGGCGGCGCGGGCGATGCTGGGCGATGACGCTTTGCGCAGCGGTGGTATTGTGCAGGCCCACGGCACCGGCACGCCGCAGAACCGGATCACAGAATCTGCCATTTTAAGTCGCGTGGCCGGGGCTTTTGGTATCACTGACTGGCCGGTGGCGGCGATAAAAAGCTATATAGGGCATTCCCTGGGTGCCGCTGCGGGCGATCAAATTGCCGCGACCATCGGAGCCTGGCAGCACGGCTGGTTGCCGGGCATTACTACCGTAGATGCCATTGCCGATGACGTTGAACAGGCGGGTTTGGCGTTCGCCCTGACGCACCAGGAATTGGACCTAAGCGCGCAGCGTTACGCGATTGTGAACTCCAAAGGTTTTGGCGGCAATAACGCCACGGCGACGCTGCTAAGCCCTGAAGCGACAATGCAATTGCTGGTCGCGCGCCACGGCGCAAAGGCGATGGATGCCTGGCGCGGTCACAACGAGTCTGTTCGTGAATCCGCTCGCGCCTACGATGCGGCCATGAGTGCGGGTAAAGCTGCACCCGTCTACCATTTTGACCACGGTGTGCTGGGCGATGGGGACGTGGTGTTTAGGGATAAGGAACTTGTTATCGGCGGGGAGCGTATCGCACTGGATGAGGAGAATCCTTTCGCCGATAACTAACTCGTCGAAACTACCCTTGTCGAAACTACCCTTATGGTTGGTGCTCCTTCCTGCGAGAAAAAGGGCTTGTTTTGCAGCCTATTGCGGTGGCAGCCCCCCAACTTCCGAGCACACGGGAAACCGAGTGCAAGTATCGCTTGACTAGTGGGGAATAGCTGGCACTATCGTGGTAGCGTCTGCCGCTTACTAAAGGAGTGAGCTTGTGTCCCAGGAAATCTTGGAGTTTCTCAAAAACCGCACTTCCGCCCCACGCCTTGAAGCGCCAGCCCCCGATGGCGAGCTGTTGCGTGACCTTTTTCAGGCGGCGTTTCGAGTGCCGGATCACGCGCGTTTGCGCCCCTGGCGTTTTCTGTGTGTCAGCGGTGACAAGCGACGCGATCTTGGTGAGTTAATGCTCGATAGCCTGTTGCAGCGCGACCCCCTGGCCGATGCCGCGCAACGGGAAAAAGCCCGCAGTGCACCCCTTCGCGCACCCCTGGTAGTGGTGACGATTGCTTCACCCGTGGAGCATGCCAAGGTGCCAGCCTGTGAACAGCGCTGGTCTGCCGCCTGTGCCACGCACGCTTTGCTGTTGGCCGCTGAATCCCAGGGCTTTGCCGGGGTCTGGCGCACAGGTGAGGCGGCTTTTGATCGGCAGCTAATGACCGCGCTGGGGCTTGCCGATACGGAGAGTATTGTCGGGTTTCTGTATTTGGGCACGCGTATCGGCATGGCGAGATCCGCGCCCGAGGTGGCGTTTGAGGACAAGGTTACGCTCTGGTAAACAACTATCGCGCCCGACCTGGCCAGTGCGCCATCGGAATCAGCGGGTGCAGAGCCAGAGCGATACCTTCGGCGATCTGCTCATTGTTCGTTAACAGTTCACGCCGTTGGGTGAAGCCTGCGCCGCCGGAGCGCGTATCGATTGCATCAGTGGCCGATAGTCCGCCACGACCAAGAAACAAACGCTTTAGATCCAGGTCGTAAACGCTAACCATCAGCGACGACACTCGCGCGGGTACCTCCCAGTTAAATGCGCTCGATACGGTATTGCCAGGGCCTTGCAGGGTGGGTTTTCGGGTGACGCCATCCCAGCGCGCCAGATGCTTGAGGCCGATATTAAACGGCACTGCCAGTTCTACGATATCGGTGAACACGATTGCGTCGGGATGACTGGTCTGGCGCAGGTGATCACGCACACTTTGTATCACCAGATTAAAGGTTTTGCGATTCACCTTGCCGGTGCTGGGGTCGACGGGATTGCCATAGGCGCGTACACCGGCGTTGTAGGCACGGGTAAACTGTTGTTGCGGCAGGACTTCAATGCCGTGCTCGGTGAAATAGCGCGCCAGCTGGGCGTCGATCAGCGCTTCGTGCCGACTGAAGTACTGGCGCGACGGTGGACCCAGATTGGTACTGGCGATAATGACTCTTTTAAGCGGCGCTTGTGCCAGGCTCGCTGCGTCAATCTGATAATTAAATGTGGTGGGGTTGTACGCTGGGCCGCTGGCGCATCCGCCAAGCAGCGCAGCAGCGATTAACAGCCCATGCGTCGCTGCCCGTCGCAACATGCTTGCCATGACAGTGAGTCGCACCATGGTAGAATCCTTTTCCTGTGAGGCACCGAGTAGGCGCAGACGGACATGGTAGCAAGCCGGGGAGGCGGTATTCAATGACAACAAAGATACACACCAAGGTGATGGGACAGGGCAAACCTGTGGCGCTGCTCCACGGCTTGTTTGGTCAGGGCAGTAATCTGCAAACGGTGGCCACGGCCCTGGCCGATGAGTATCAGGTGCTGCTGCTGGATCTGCCCAATCACGGTCGCTCTGAATGGACAGATCGCACGGATCTGGCAAGCATGGCCGAGAGTATTTCGGCGGCTTTGGATGAGCAGGGCGTCGATGAACTGGCCCTCGTGGGGCATTCTTTGGGCGGTAAAGTGGCGATGCAGTTGGCGCTTTCTCGCGGTGAACGTGTAGCGGCGCTGGCGGTGGCGGACATTGCGCCGGTCACCTACGCCGAGCGCCGACATGATCATATTTTTGAGGGGCTGCACGCGGTAGCGGAGATGGCGCCGAGGTCGCGCCGAGAGGCGATAGACACATTGCTTGAGCATGTGGATGAGCAGGGCGTAGCGGAATTTTTGGCCTTGAGCCTGGAGCGTGATGAGCGGAAAAACTACAGTCGTTGGCGGTTTAACGTGGATGCCCTGGAACGGGGTTATCAATACGTTTTGGCAGCGCCAGGCGATGCCAGTACCCGTGCCTACGAGGGGGCGGTATTGTTTATCAAGGGCGCGCTATCTGACTACCTGCGCGGTGAGCATCAGGGTGAGGTTCAGGCGCTGTTCCCGAAGGCGCGGGTCAAGGTTATGGCCGATTGCGGTCACTGGTTGCACGCTCAGCAACCCCGCTTGTTTAACAATATCGTCAGGCGCTTTTTAACACGGCATTATCCGGTTTGATAGCCCTTGAATGCCGCAAGTAAAGGCCGCTTGGTTGGTTTTTGCTGCGTCGGAACGCATCTTTTTTGTCCACAGTTTCTGTGGATAACTTGGTGGGTAAAGTGTTTAATTCCAGGGCTTGGCCAGTGCTCGTGGTGTATGTGACAAATTGGTTAAAAAGTAGACAAATGAAAAAAAGCTATAATAAACAATGGTTTGCCGGTTTATTGTTAAGTGGCTTCTATGTAGGTGTCTCTAAGTGATAAAGATTTGACGCTCAGCTCTTGTATGTGCATAACATTTGCACCACGAAGGGCGCAAGCCTTAAGCCCACTTTTTTATTCACCACGGTAAATACAGCCGCTGGTGCAGGTTTCTTTCAGCTCTAAACTTGACAACTGCGGGAGCTGTGGCTTCAGGCGTTGCCAAATCCAGCGCACAATGACCTCACTGGTAGGGTTTTCCAGTCCTGGAATTTCATTCAGGTAGCGGTGGTCAAGTTCGTTGAGCAGTGGCGCGAAGATGGCTTTTATGTCCGCAAAATCCATCAGCCAGCCCTCGTCGGGAAGAATATCGCCGGCAATGGTTATTCGCAGCTGGAAGGAATGGCCGTGCAAGCGCCCGCACTTGTGCCCGTCGGGCACATTTGGCAGGTGGTGCGCAGACTCAAAGTGAAAGTCCTTGTAGATTTCCATAAACAGAGTGTTCAATAATAAGGGTCAGTGATGCGCATGTTACTACCAAACGCCCGCGAAAGCGGCGCAAAATGTTTTTTTTGAAATTTTTTCGCGAAACGTTTGACAGAGAAAATAATCTCTCTATAATGCGCCTTCTCGGTTCGGGGGTGGTTAGCTCAGCTGGGAGAGCATCTGCCTTACAAGCAGAGGGTCGGCGGTTCGATCCCGTCACCACCCACCACAATCGAGAGTATTCACTGCCGTTGGACCGGTAGTTCAGTTGGTTAGAATGCCGGCCTGTCACGCCGGAGGTCGCGGGTTCGAGTCCCGTCCGGTCCGCCATTTAAGTATCTGATTCTCAGGCATTTTATTTTTTATCACCGCCGAAAGCGCCTATTCTCGGCGATGGCTCGCCGTTTTTCACTTCAAATCTGCTGTAGTCTTTATGCCCGGAATACTCGGCGATAAACTCTGAATATATCCGCAATAATATTTCCGTGCTGTGCCCTAACTGCTGCGCTGCGTCTGCTGGGTTGATAGCGATTGTTAGCGACGCTTCCCTGCGCCTAGGCGTTAACACTTCCCAGAAGAAATTTTCCCGAAAATGCCATTTGCCGGTGAAATATCCGGGCCAGTGTTTAGTTTGTCTTTTTGTATTACATCGAATACAGTTGGCCGATGAAAGAAATCAAGTACACAGACGAGTTTATTACCTGGCTAGAAGGTCTGAAGGACGCAACCGAGCGAGTGCGCTTGAAGCGTAGAATAGACAAATATGGCCGTGGTATTAAGGGTGATGTTGAGCCGGTTGGTGAAGGTGTTTCTGAAATGCGCGAGCACTTTGGCGCGGGTTATCGTATGTACTTTATAGAGCGTGGAGGTGCTCTGGTTGTTATGCTCGGTGGTGGCACAAAGTCAAAGCAGCAAAAGGATATCGAGAAGGCCAAGCGGTTAGCAAGGAGAATTAAGGGGTAGCGTATGATTAATGCAAGCGATTTGCCTACGTTTGATTTGGCAGAACATTTAAAAACAGACGAAGAAATAGCCATTTATTTGCAGCAGGTCATTGATGAGAATGATCCGGGAGAACTGGCCTATGCGCTGGGCGTGGTTGCCAAGGCGCGAGGTATGTCAAAAATTGCGGAGGATTCAGGTATAGGTCGTGAAGCGCTGTATAAGGCGCTGCGTGCAGATAGTCAGCCGCGCTTTGAAACGATCAGTCGCGTAATGAACGCTTTAGGCGTTAAGCTAACGGTTGCGCCTATATCTGGTACGAATAAGCCGCTAGAGCGTGCTGGTGCATGATGCCCACCACGGCAAAGTGTTGCAGGGGGCTTACCCAGTGATCAACAAGAGCGCGGCTGGGTGCCGCCCTTGAGTCATTATGTCTAGATGCTTTGCTGCATCTGCTGGGTTGATAGCGATTGTTATGCGACGCTTCCCCCTGCGGGCAGGCGTTAACGCTTCCCAGAAGAAATTTTCTTGAAAATGTCGTTTGCGGATGAAATGTCCGGGGCACTGTTTCGCTTGTCATGATGTAGCCTAAAAGCTACAATGAGCCGATGAAATACGAAATTTCGCAAACCGATGTGTTTAGAAGCTGGTTAAAGTCGCTTAAAGATCGGCAGGCAGTAATCAAAATAAACGCTCACTTGTTGCGTGTTGAAAACGGCAACTTTGGTGACGCTAAAAGCGTCGGTGGTGGGGTTTATGAGTTGCGTATCTTTGTAGGTAAGGGGTATCGCGTTTACTACACTGTGCGTGGTTCTAAGTTGGTTTTACTTTTATGTGGCGGCCACAAGGGAGCGCAAAGCAAGGATATTCAAGTCGCTAAAATGTTGCTTAAAGAGCTGGAGGGTTAGGCTATGAGTGTTGAAACCACACCCTGGAATCCGTTTGAGTATATGGAAACTCAGGAAGAAATAAACGACTTTTTGCGTGAGCTTCTGCGCGAGGAAGATTCAGGTTTGTTTGTCAGCGCGCTAGGGCATTTGGCTAAACAGCATGGCATGACAGAGCTGGCTCAAGCGGTGGGCGTCAATAGAGAGAGTCTTTACCGCTCGTTTAACGGTAGTGTTAGCCCGCGCTTCGATACCATTCACAAGGTTATTCGGGCGCTGGGGCTCAACTTGAAGGTGGCTTAACAAGATGATGTACAACCCCGCCCACCACGGCAAAGTGTTGCAGGGGGCTTATCCCAGTGATCAACGAAAGTGCGGCTGGGTGCCCTTGCGTCATTTAGCTGGCGGGACTGATGGTTTGTTATTTAATTGTGCAGGGATTTGCCGAGAGATAACGCCGTGAAAATATCCACCCAAACTGCTGAACACTATCGCTGGGGTGAGCACTGCGATGGCTGGCATCTTGCAGCGTCAGAGAATTTGAGTGTTATTCAGGAGTCGGTACCTCAAGGCGCGGCGGAGGTTCGGCATTTGCACCACCGCGCCGAGCAGTTTTTTTACGTGTTATCGGGCACTGCTACACTGGAAGTCGATGGCGCGGTCAGTGAGCTGGATCCGGGTGAAGGGCTTTATGTGCCCGCCGGTGCGGCGCATCGATTGAGTAATCAGCATAAGGGTACGCTGGAGTTTTTGGTGATCTCCACGCCGCCCAGCCATGGTGACCGGCAGGTGTTAACGGCTGAGTGAGCTGTTGTTAGAGCGGATTGACGGTTGACAATGGCCCGCATTGGGGTGGCGGGGCAGGTCATTGTTCAAGACCGCTGCCGGCGCTTCTTTGGCGCCGACGCGATTGTCAAGATTCGACAAGGTTTTGTATTGTCTGCTCGTCGTAGCCCAGCAAATCGGCAAATATTTCGTGGTTATGTTGCCCGAGAGTCGGGGCGGGTTGTTCCAGTTCGATAGGTGTACGCGAGAGCTTTATAGGGTTGCCCACCTGCGCTACGGTTTTGGACAGTGGATGCTCGAGGGTCTGCTGCATTTGTCTGTGTATCACCTGTTCATCTGCAAACACCTGATCGATCCTGTTGATAGGTCCACAGGGAACGCCGCGTTGCTCGAGGGCGTTTAGCCAATAGGCGGTGTCGTGAGCACTTAGAGCCTGGGTTAGTATTTCACACAATTTGTCACGGTTTTTGACCCGCTGGGGGTTGGTCGCATAGGCCGGGTCTTTGGCCAGATCAGGGCAGCCTGCGACCTCGCAGAAAGCGGCGAACTGCCCGTCGTTGCCCACCGCCAGGACTATATGTCCGTCGGCGGTGGGGAAAGACTGATAGGGTACGATACTGGGGTGGGTGTTGCCCATGCGCTGGGGAATTTGCCCGCCCACGATGTAGTTCATGGCAAGGTAGGAAAGGGAGGCTACTTGCACGTCTAACAGGGCCAGGTCGATGTGTTGTCCGAGGCCGGATTTTTCCCGCTCGGCAAGCGCAGCCTGAATGGCCACGGCGGCGTACAGGCCGGTGAATAGATCCACTACCGCAATACCGACTTTTTGCGGCCCGCCACCGGGTAGTTCGTCGCGTTCGCCAGTGACGCTCATCAGTCCACCCATGGCCTGAATCATAATGTCATAGCCCGGGCGGTGGCGATAGGGCCCGGTTTGGCCAAAGCCAGTGACAGAGCAGTACACCAGGCGCGGGTTGATAGCGCGGAGTGAGTCGTAATCCAGGCCGTATTTTTTCAGCCCGTCCACTTTGAAGTTTTCAATCAATACATCGCATTGTGCGACCAGGTCGCGAATCGCCTGCTGGCCTTGCGGACGGGTAATGTCAATCGTCACCGATTGCTTACCGCGATTGGCGGCGAGGTAGTAGGCGGATTCATTGGTGGGCTCGCCCTGTTCATTTTGCAGGTAGGGAGGCCCCCACTGGCGGGTGTCATCGCCCCTGCCTGGGCGCTCTACCTTGATCACTTGTGCGCCGAGATCGGCTAACAATTGTCCGGCCCAGGGGCCTGCCAGAATACGGCCTAGTTCTAATACACGGATATGGGAGAGCGCTTTTTCAGTCATAATTATTCTCAGGGTCAAAAGATTCTTAGTGTAGTGGCTTGCGGTGCCAATGTAAAGCTAATGTTACTTCTGGGTATGTCTTATAAGCTTATGATTAGTATGCTTGTTATTGTTGTATGATATTTTGCTAGCTACGCTGATAAGAGCAACTGCAAGCGCGTCGCCAAGCGCTGGCACTTCGTTATACAATAACGCCGCAAGCCATTTTCAAAGGAACCGCAATGCTGAACGCTGCGCAGCGCGAACTTATCGAAACCGTTAGATATCTGGAGCAGGCCGGGCAATTGCCCGCCGCCGAGTCGCCGCTGGTGTTGGATCATCAGCAGGCTTTCGAGCAGCGGCTGTATCAGCGCGCCGAGCAACTGGCCGCACCGCTGGGCCTGAAAGCGCGCCTTGCGGCGATGGGCAGGCGTTTACGTACCGCTGGAGTTTTGTTGGCATTGCTGATGTTTGTGCTCGGTGCACTGGCCGCGGCGCAGGCGTTTTCCATCGCCGATGAGGGCGGGCGAGTTAATTTTTTCTGGTTGCTGCTGGTCTTATTGGGCGTAAATTTTCTGGCCCTGGTGTTCTGGTTGGCGTCTCTGCTGTGGCCATCGCGAGGGCAGCGCTTAAGTGGTGCCGCACAGATAATGCAGTATCTTGGCGGCTGGCTAAACCGCAATTCGCCTCAGCCGGCGGAACTGATCGGCAGGAGCTGGTTTAAAAACAAGGGGCTGGGCGCAGCGGGTTTTTGGCGTTTTAGTGTGTTTTCCCACGGCTTTTGGCTGGCGTATTTGTTCGGGGGGCTGGCCTGTCTCATGATTATGCTGATGGCGCGTCAATTTGGTTTTGTGTGGGAGACGACTCTGTTATCCCAGGATACTTTTGCTGCGGCGACGCGGTTTTTATCCTGGCTTCCCGCCAAACTCGGTTTTGCCGTGCCCGATGCCGATGCGATCACGCTGAGCCAAAGCGGGGTGAGTCAAGACCTTGAGCAAGCCGATGCCCTGCGCCGGCAATGGGCCAGTTTGTTAATCGGCGCGGTGTTGATTTACGGCTGTGCCCTGCGTTTGTTGTTGTGGCTTGTATCCTGGTTGATGTTGGTTATTGCTACCAGGCGGGGGAAATTACCGCTTAATCAGCCCTATTATGTGCGTCTGCGCCACCAGTTTACCGTGGCGGAGCAGAAGCTGGGGGTGGTCGACGCCGATGTAGCACACGCTCAGTCCACAGCGGGGGCTGTGTCGCTGGCGGCAAAAGATCTGGCTGTGCCAGCATTGTTGGTGGCATTGGAACTGGATAACAGAACGCCGTGGCCGCCATCCCTGTGTGAGGGCGATCATATCGCCGGTCACGCCCAGGACAGAGACAGCCAGCACCGTGTATTGCAGGCCGTGCAGGGCAGCGACTTGCCGCTGTTGGTGGTGGCTGATTTCTGGCGCACACCAGACCGCGGCACCATGCGTTATCTCACCCAGTTAAAAACGGCGGCCAGAGCAAATGTGCAATTGGTCTTGCTGTCCAATTATCCCGTCGATCTAAATGACGCAAGCGGTGACGCGGCGCAAAAACTGTATGCCTGGCACGCTCTGGCAGTGCAGCTGGGGCTTTCCCAAGAGCAGGTCGTGCCGGTGATGGCCAGCACCCAATGGCGGTTGGAGGCACAGCAAAATGAATCCTAAGCAGGCCCTGGATAAGGCGATAAAAGTCGCGGTTGTCGGTCACACCAACTCCGGCAAAACCTCCTTACTACGCACCTTGCTGCGCGACAGCGAATTTGGCGAGGTATCCGATAGCGCCGGTACCACACGCCATGTGGAAGGTGGCGCGGTATTACTCGATGGCGAAGCGGCGCTGGCACTTTACGACACCCCTGGACTTGAGGACTCTATCGGCCTGCTGGAGGCGGTGGAAGGCAGTGACAGCACTGTGCCTGCCAAAGGTCATCAGTTATTGACCTCATTTATCAGTCGCGCCGAGCAACATCCTGATTTTGAACAGGAAGTAAAAGTGCTGCGGCAATTGCTGGCGGATGACTTACTGTTTTATGTGATTGATGTGCGCGAGCCTGTTTTGGGCAAGTATCGCGATGAAATGACCTTGCTGTCCTACGCCGCCAAACCGATTATTCCGGTGCTGAATTTCATTGCCTCAGAGCGTGCGCGCACAGCGCAGTGGCGCGAGATTCTGGCGCAGTACAACCTGCACGCCCAGGTCGATTTTGATACGGTGGTATTTCGTTTTGATGATGAGCAGCGCTTGCTGCGGAAAATGCAGAGCCTGCTGCCCGCCAGGCACGATCAGTTGGAAGCGCTGCTGCAGCAACGCCAGTTTGAATGGCGTCGCCTGCGTCAGTTGGCGGCGGATTGCTGTGCCGAATTACTGCTTGATTGCGCGGCGTATTCTCAGTACACCACGCCTGACGCCGCCGCATTGGAAGCAGCGCAACAACAGTTACAACAGCGTTTGCGCAATATAGAAAAGCGCGCCCAGCGTGAGGTGTTGGCTGTGTTTGGTTTTGATCGCGATGATGTACGTCTGCGCGCGCTGCCGGTTAAAGATGGTGTGTGGCAGGCGGATCTTTTTGACGCCAGCCTGCTGAAAAATCTGGGCATCGATGTGGGCGGTGGTTTGGCCAAGGGCGCTGCGGTGGGTGCCAGCCTCGACGTGTTTACCGGCGGTTTGTCCTTGGGCACGGCGACGGCGGTGGGTGCAATTGCTGGTGCGCTGTGGTCTACCCGGGACAGGGTGGGGCGACGATTAAGCGCGGTGTTAAACAGAGAGCACCGTATTTGTGCCGATGACTCTACCCTGGCGGTGCTGTGGCATCGCCAGCGCGCGCTGCTCTACACGGTGCAGTCGCGCGGTCATGCCTCCACCACCACTACCGAGCTTGCGCCGCAGCCAGCCGCTGCACAAATGCCGAAGGATTTTTCCAAATGGTTAAAGCGCATTCGCGCCAATCCACACTGGAGTGTCCTGGTGCAGGAGGATGGCGACCGTTCAAAAGAGCGCGAGGCGCTGCTGCGAGAAATCAGCGCCGAGCTGCTGTTGTCTCTGGGTGAGTCTTAAGCGTTAAACTTTTTTTCGTAGCGGTGGCAGTAGGGCTCTTTGCCGGTTTTGCCGTAGTACCGCTGATGGTCGTCCTCGGCAATCCAGAAGGTATCGGCGTGAATCAATCTGGTGGCGACCTTGTAGCCATTTGCGGTTAATTGCCCGATCAATTGTTCAACAATCTGTTTCTCTTCGTCGTTGCGATAAAACACCGCGGAAATATACTGCGGGCCGATATCCGGCCCCTGACCGTTTTCCTGACCGGGATCGTGTATTTCAAAAAATGCTTTGGCCAGGGTTTGGTAATCGGTTTTATCGGCGCGATACAGCACCTCGACTGTTTCGATATGGCCTGTGCGACCAGTGCATACCTCGCGATAACAGGGGTTTTGGGTATGCCCACCCATATA
>PDSN01000023.1 GCA_002748505.1 Gammaproteobacteria bacterium
ACCGCGTTACTTTTTGCGGCAACGGCGAGGTATATGACCGCTTGCGCCAGAGCCAGTTCGCCCTCGGGACTGCCGAGGCGCTCCTGTACCTGCCAGGCATCCATTGCCAGGGTCAGGGCGCGAGGATCGGCGTTGCCGATGTCTTCGCTGGCCATGCGCACTACGCGCCTGGCGATGTACAGCGGGTCACAACCGCCGTCGAGCATGCGTAACAGCCAGTATAGCGCTGCATCGGGTGAACTGCCGCGCACCGCTTTGTGCAGGGCGCTGATCTGGTCGTAAAACACGTCGCCGCCCTTGTCGAAACGGCGGGTGTTGCCATCGCTCAACTCTGCCAGAGTGTCTTCGCTGATAATGCGACTGCCGTTTGCATCGGGGGCCAGGTCAGCGGCCTGTTCCAGCATATTCAGGGCGCGGCGGGCATCGCCATCGACCACCTGGGCGAGCACTTTGCGCGCTGCTTCAGTCATGGTGACATTGTTAAGCTCGGCCAGCGCCCTGTCGATCACTTTTTCAATCGCCGCCACATCCAGGGCGCGCAGTTTGTATACCCGTGCCCGCGATAACAGCGCGTTGTTCAATTCAAAGCTGGGGTTTTCCGTGGTGGCGCCAATAAAAATCACCATGCCATCTTCCACATACGGCAAGAATGCGTCCTGCTGGGCTTTGTTAAAACGGTGCACTTCGTCTACAAATAGTACGGTATCGCGACCACTGGCGCGCTGCTGTTTGGCTTCCGCAACGGCGGCGCGAATGTCTTTTACCCCGGCAAGCACCGCGGATAATTGTAAAAAGTGCGCGTTGGCAGATTGCGCGACCAGTTTTGCCAGGGTGGTTTTGCCAACCCCCGGCGGCCCCCAAAAAATCATTGAGTGCAACTGGCCGTTGTGAATGGCCTGCTCCAGCGCCCTGCCCTCGCCGGTTAAATGCTCCTGACCAAAACAGTCTTCGAGTTTGCGTGGCCGCAGACGCGCGGCCAGCGGTTGAAAACCCTGGGCTTGGGTGAACAGATCTTCAGTCACGGTAAAAAACGTCCGCCAGTTCTGGCGGGGTGAAATGAAAATCCGCTGGTTTTAATTGGGCATTGTGTTTAATAGCGCTAAAACTGATCTCGATGCGCTGGCCGATATTGTCCAGCACCGTCATACGGGCAAGTTCACCAACTTGAAAATTCAGGGTGATTTTGGCGAAAGCGTCCTGGGTTTTAATTGGCGTCAGGGTGAAATTGTCGCCGTTTATGCCGCGACTGATGATGAAATTGTCGGCCAGTTCCCCGGCTTTGCCGCCCAGCAATTGCAGGGGCGCAATCTGGCCTTCGGTGCTGGCGCTGTAGCGGGTAGCGGTTTCCAGCTCCGCATCGTAATGCCATAAAAAAGCTTCGCTCAAAACAATTTTTTGCGCGGAGGGCTGAACTATTTCCCACAAAAAACCGGAGGGACGCAGCACACAAAAACGCCCGCTGCTGGCATCCAGTTTGGTATTTTGCGCACTGAATTGCTGCTGCTGGAATTGTCCGCAACTGCTGCTATAGGGTGCAAGCCGCTGTGCCAGCGCCTCGGCGGCGCCATCGCTGGCCTGGGCGCCGAAGGTAAACAGCAGCAGTATGAAGCTGAAAATCCAGTGATGTTTTTGCATGGTATTCCTCGTTTGCATACAGGCCATTTTAAGCCCCTGACCTCTTTTCCCCTCAATGACGGGCGGAGGGCAGCGCAAATAACAGACGTCAGTCCTCTATCGGCGGCGGCGCCAGCACCTCCCGCTGACCGTTGTGCCCCGCTTCTGATACCACACCCGACGCTTCCATGGCTTCTACCAAACGCGCCGCGCGGTTGTAGCCGATGCGGAACTGGCGCTGCACAGATGAAATCGACACCTTGCGAGTGCGGCAGACATGATAAACCGCCTCGTCGTACAGTGCATCGGCCTCGGGGTTGTCGTCGCTGTTGGCCGCCTGTATTTCGCTGGACGTAACCGGCGTCGAACTGCCCTCGTCTAACAAGCCTTCGATAAAATTGGGCTCGCCGCGCTGACGCCAATCGTGCACCACGCGGTGTACTTCGTCGTCCGACACAAAGGCGCCGTGCACCCGGTTGGGAACACCACTGCCCGGCGGCAGGTATAACATATCGCCGTGACCCAATAACTGCTCTGCCCCACCCTGATCCAAAATGGTGCGCGAATCGATTTTCGACGATACCTGAAACGCGATGCGCGTGGGCACGTTAGCCTTAATCAGGCCGGTAATCACGTCCACCGAGGGGCGCTGGGTGGCCAAAATCAAGTGAATGCCCGCCGCCCGCGCCTTTTGGGCGATGCGCGCAATCAATTCCTCTACCTTTTTACCGACAATCATCATCATGTCGGCAAATTCATCTACTACGACAACAATCGATGGCAGTGGTTCTAATTCCGGTGCGACCTGATCTTCCTCGGCTTCCAGTGCCATCGGGTCGGGCTTCCAAATGGGATCGGGAATGGGGTTGCCATTCTTAATGGCCTCACCGACCTTGCGGTTATAACCGGCGAGATTTCTAACGCCAACCACGCTCATCAATTTGTAGCGCCGCTCCATTTCCGCTACACACCAGCGCAGGCCGTTGGCGGCGTCGTTCATATCGGTAATAACCGGAGTCAGCAGATGTGGAATGCCATCGTAGACCGACAATTCCAGCATTTTCGGGTCGACCAGTAACAGGCGCACTTTATCGGGGCCCGACTTGTATAACAGGCTGATCAGCATGGCATTGACGCCCACGGATTTACCCGAACCGGTGGTGCCCGCCACCAGCAGGTGCGGCATTTTGGCAATGTCGGCCACCACGGGCTGGCCGGAAATATCGTGCCCCAAGGCGATGGTCAGTGGTGATTTGGCACTGTCGAAGGTTTTGGAGGACAGCACTTCGCGGAAATTCACGATCTCGCGATGCTCGTTGGGAATTTCCACGCCCACTACAGATTTGCCGGGAATGACCTCCACGATACGCACGCTGATCACCGCCAGTGAGCGCGCAAGATCTTTGGCGAGATTGGAAATACGCGACACTTTCACACCCGCAGCGGGCTGAATTTCAAAGCGGGTAATCACCGGTCCCGGATAAACCGCAACCACTTCCGCTTTAATACCGAAATCCGCGAGTTTGAGTTCCAACAGGCGCGATAATTGCTCCAGCGCTTCCTCAGAATAGCCGGCGGATCTGTCATGTGAGGGTTCATCCAAGAGTGAAAGACTGGGTAATTCGCCGGTGACAGGCACATCCTTAAACAGAGGTTGCTGACGCGCTTGTTCCGCACGCACACTGGTTTCGGCTTTCTTTTTCAGCGGTTTTATTTTTGGTGGCTTGCGTTTTTTCTCTTTGGCAACGTGTTCGGTGATGACCGCTTTACGCTCTTCCCGCGCTTTTTCCTTGGCCCGTTTATCCCGATAGCGATCCCTGTGTGTGCTGATAAAC
>PDSN01000024.1 GCA_002748505.1 Gammaproteobacteria bacterium
GTTGGATTCATCACTTAAGTCGATGGCGACGATAATTCGGCGGTAAAAACTCATGATTCACTCCTTGCGGTTTGTGTATAGCAGCGTTATACCATATTCTTTTTTTGAGTTTAGAACTTTTCTCGTTCTTATTTGCGGGGGTTTGACCTGTATCAGATAATTTTTTTGGAGGGAACATGGCGACCTGGTTGATCATTCTTCTCGTTATCGCGGTGGCACTGGCGCCTTTAATGCACTTTATACCCACCAAGAAACAACAGGCTACGGCGCGTCTTCGCGAGCAAGCGGCGCTGGATGGCTTGTTTGTCACCTACCGCAGGCTGCCGATGATTCCCGGCAAAGTGGCCGATGCGGCGAAGGACAGAACCGCGCTGGAAGAGGGTACTTTGTACTACGGCGTGCGCTGGCTGGTTAAGGCCAGTGAGCGACCCGCGCCGGTCACCTGGCTGCGCACTGAGCGAGGTTGGCAAAATTTACAACGTCGCGAAGTGGTGTTGCCCGACGTTCTCAGCAGCCTGCCTGAGACGGTGCTGGCATTTTCCAGCGATGTCGAAAGTGCCGGTATTTACTGGCGTGAGGAGGGCGGACAGGAAGCGCTCGAGGGGATTTCCAGCGCTCTTTTGACCCTCAGAGACAACCCGGATTTGCTGGCCGAGGTGTAACAACTTTCTTCGATAACACTTGACCTTGACGCCAATGGCACTTATATATGCCAGCTTTTGTCCGATTTCATTCGGGCAGTTCCATGAATAAAACGGAGCGTAAAACGCAGTTTATGGGTAAATCACTGGTGATTGTGGAGTCGCCCGCCAAGGCGAAAACCATTAACAAATACCTGGGCTCTAACTATGTGGTGAAGTCCAGCGTAGGACATATTCGCGACCTGCCCACCGCCGGCAGCGCGAAAACAACAACGGACGCGAAAGAGCGCGCAGCACAGGCGGCGCGGACGCGCAAAATGGCGCCTGCGGAGAAAGCCGCCTACAAAAAACAAAAGAGTCGCGAGCAGTTGGTGCGCCGTATGGGGATCGACCCCGACAAGGACTGGGAGGCTCAGTACGAGGTCTTGCCGGGCAAGGAGAAGGTGGTCAATGAGCTTAAAAAGCTCGCCGCCAGTGCCGACGCGATCTATCTCGCGACCGACCTCGACCGCGAGGGAGAAGCCATTGCCTGGCATTTGCGTGAAGCCATTGGCGGCGACGCCAGCCGCTATCAGCGTGTAGTGTTTAACGAGATTACCAAAAAAGCGATTACCGAGGCGTTTGATGAGCCCGGCGAGCTTGACCTTAACCGTGTTAACGCGCAGCAGGCGCGGCGCTTTCTCGATCGGGTGGTCGGGTATATGGTTTCGCCACTGCTCTGGGCAAAGGTGGCCAGGGGCTTGTCTGCCGGGCGCGTGCAGTCGGTGGCGGTGCGCCTGATAGTCGAGCGCGAGCGCGAGATTCGTGCCTTTATTCCCGAGGAATACTGGGAGATTCACGCCCTGCTGAATCAGACCAAAACCCAGGCCAAAGACGAAGCGATTCGCTTTGCGGTCAAACGTGTGGCGGGGCAGAACTTCCGCCCGGTCAACGAGGCCGAGGCCAAACAAGCCCTGGCGGCGCTTGAGGCGGCGAGCTATCAGGTGGCTTCGCGTGAGGATAAACCCACGCGCTCCAAACCGCCCGCGCCGTATATCACCTCGACCCTACAGCAAAGCGCCAGTACGCGTTTGGGCTTTAGCGTGAAGAAAACCATGATGCTCGCCCAGCGCTTGTACGAGGCGGGCTATATCACCTACATGCGTACCGACTCCACCAATTTAAGCGCCGATGCGGTGGCGGCCTGTCGCGATTACATCAAAGCCAACTTCCCGTCCAAATACCTGCCGGATAATCCCGCAAGCTACAGCGCGAAGGAAGGCGCACAGGAGGCGCACGAGGCGATTCGTCCTTCTGATGTGAATGTCCTGCAAACTCAGTTATCGGGCATGGAGCGCGATGCAGAGCGTTTATACGAGCTGATCTGGCGGCAATTCGTGGCCTGCCAAATGCCCCCCGCTGAATATCTGGCCAGCACGATCACCGTGGCCGCCGGGGATTACGAACTCACCGCCAAAGGTCGCGTGGTGGTGTTTGACGGCTTTACCCGCGTGCAAGCGCCGGCGGGTCGCAAGGGCGATGACGTGGTCCTGCCCGATTTAAGCCAGGGTCAGGTATTGTTCCTGCAGGAATTGTTGCCCAGCCAGCACTTTACCAAGCCGGCACCGCGCTACGGCGAGGCCAGTCTTGTGCGCGAGCTTGAAAAACGCGGCATAGGCAGGCCATCCACCTATGCTTCGATTATCTCCACGATTCAGGATCGCGGTTACGTGCGTCTGGAAAACAAGCGTTTTTACGCGGAGAAAATGGGCGATATCGTCACCGAGCGTTTACAGGACAGTTTCCCTGACTTACTCGATTACGGGTTTACCGCCTCCCTGGAAGAGCGTCTTGACGACGTGGCCGAGGGCGATGTGACCTGGCATCAGGTACTCGATGATTTTTACCAGGATTTTAAAGCGAAGCTGGATGCCGCGGAAGCCGAACAGCCTGCGGGTATGCGTCCGAACGAGCCTACCATGACCGATATTCCCTGCAAGGAATGCGGACGTCCCATGCAGATTCGCACCGCCAGCACTGGCGTATTCCTGGGTTGTTCGGGCTATGCGCTGCCACCCAAAGAGCGCTGTAAATCCACGCTGAACCTGACCCCAGGTGATGAGGCCGTGGATGCCGATGCAGACGATGAAGCCGAATCCCGCTTGTTGCGTTCCAAGCACCGCTGTGCCAAGTGCAACACCGCGATGGACAGTTACTTGATCGATGAAACCCGCAAATTGCACGTCTGCGGGAACAATCCCGATTGCGACGGTTTTGAGGTCGAGGAAGGGCGCTTTAAGATCAAAGGTTACGACGGCCCCGTGCTCGAGTGCGACAAATGCGGCAGTGAAATGCAGTTGAAAAACGGGCGTTTCGGTAAATATTTTGGCTGCACCAATGAGAGCTGTAAAAACACCCGCAAGCTGTTGCGAAGCGGCGAGGCTGCACCGCCGAAGATGGATCCGGTGCCCATGCCGGAGCTGGCCTGCGAAAAGGTGGACGATCATTACATCCTGCGCGATGGCGCGGCGGGCTTGTTCCTTGCCGCCAGTCAATTTCCGCGCAATCGGGAGACGCGCGCGCCGCTGCTGCAAGAATTGCTGCCGCACCAAAAAGAGATCGACCCGAAATACGAGTTTCTGTTTAGTGGCCCGGTGCAGGACGGGCAGGGTAACCCAGCGCAGATTCGCTATTCGCGCAAGACCAAAGAGCAATACCTGATGACAGAACACGATGGTAAAGCTACCGGTTGGCGCGCGTTCTACCGCGATGGCGCCTGGCAGGAACAGGTGCCCGCACCGAAAAAGCCCAGAGCCAAGGCGAAAGC
>PDSN01000025.1 GCA_002748505.1 Gammaproteobacteria bacterium
CGCGATGTCTTTTAAGTATCTGCTAGCCGCCGCTCTGCTGTTAAGTGCCTTGGCCGGCTGTCAATCGGCTTATTACTCTGCCGCCGAGAAAGTCGGCATTCACAAGCGCGATATTCTGGTCGATCGGGTAGAGGAATCCCGCGACGCGCAGCGCGAGGCGGAAGAGGAGTTTCAGGATGCGCTGGAGCAATTCTCTACCTTGGTGAATTTTGACGGTGGCAAATTACAGGATGTGTACGAGAACCTGAGTGACGAGTACGACGATGCCAAGGACGCCGCCGACGAGGTGACCGAGCGCATAGATGCGGTGGAGCATGTGGCTGAAGCCCTGTTTTCCGAATGGGAAGATGAAATTGAGCAGTACAGCAATCAGCGTCTGCGCGCGGACAGCCAGCGCCAATTGCGCGATACCCGCAAGCGTTACGCGGGGCTGATTAAAGCCATGCGCAAAGCCGAGGCAAAAATGCCGCCGGTGCTCACTGCGTTGCACGACAATGTGTTGTACCTGAAGCACAATCTGAATGCGCGCGCGGTATCGGCGCTGAAAACTGAATTTCGTGCTATCGAGCAGGACGTGGAGCGCTTGATCGCTGAAATGCGCCGCGCGATTGCCAGCTCCGACGAATTCATTGCGAGCATGTCCGAATCATAAAATCGCCGCCTATGGGGCTTGTACCCCATAGGCGAACCTCGGTCTTAACCCAATCTGTCTTCCGCAACAAAATACTGCGGATCTTCGATCACGTTGACTTCCACCAGGCTGCCGGCTTTGTTGAGCAGCGCTTTACACTCGGCGCTTAGGTGCACCAGATGCAGGGTTTTTCCGCTGTTGAGATAGCGCTCGGCCAGGGTGTCTATCGCTTCCAGGCCCGAGTGATCGCACACGCGAGAACCGGCAAAATCGATGATGACATCATCGTTGGCTTTGCTGGGGTCGAACTGTTCTAAAAACGAAGTGACTGAACCAAAAAACAAGGGGCCCGTTACCGCGTACACGGTTGAACCTTTGTGATCTTCCCGCGAGGCCACGTGAATATGTTTGGCGTGTTCCCAGGCAAATACCAGCGCCGAGACGATAACGCCTACGATCACCGCCACCGCGAGATCGGTAAACACGGTGACCGCAGAGACCAGCATTAGCACCAGCGCATCGCTTTTAGGTACCTTGCGAAGCACGCGGAAGCTGCTCCATTCAAAGGTGCCGACCACCACAATAAACATCACACCGATCAGCGCCGCCAGAGGAATGCGTTCGATCAGCGGTGAGGCCACTAAAATAAACGCCAGTAAAAACAGTGCGGCGGAAATACCCGAGGTGCGACCGCGACCGCCGGAATTGATGTTGATCATGCTCTGACCGATCATCGCACAACCGCCCATGCCGCCAAAGAAGCCCGTGGTGACATTGGCAATACCTTGACCCACGCATTCGCGGTTACCGCGCCCACGGGTTTCGGTGACTTCGTCGATCAACCGCAAGGTCAACAGTGATTCGATTAGACCAATTGCCGCCAGAATCACTGCATAGGGAAAAATAATGCTTAGGGTTTCCCAGTTCATCGGCACGGAGGGGATCGCAAAAGCAGGCAGGCCGCCGCTGATAGAGGCCACATCGCCCACCACGCGGGTGTCCAGATCCAGGCCAATTACCGCAAGGCTGACCACCACAATCGCCGCCAGCGATGAGGGGATGGCGCTGGTAAAGCGCGGCAAAAAATGAATGATGGCCATGGTGATGGCCACCAGCACCAGCATCATAGTGAGTTCGGGCGCCGGCAACCAGGCCACGTCGATAATGCTTCCTTGCAGGGGGGTGCCCTCAAAAAAGCTCCAGCCTTCGCCTTCAGCGCCGGTGCCAAACTGCTTTAATTGCGCCAGGAAAATAACAATCGCTAGGCCGTTTACAAAGCCCAGCATCACAGGATGGGGCACCATACGAATAAATTTACCGAGTTTAAACAGCCCAGCGGTGATTTGCAGCAGTCCCATGAGCACCACCGTGGCGAATAAATACTGCACGCCGTGATCGGCTACCAGCGATACCATGACCACCGCCAGCGCACCGGTAGCACCGGAGATCATACCGGGTCGACCGCCGATGCACGCAGTAATTAAGCCGACTAAAAAAGCGGCGTAAAGTCCTACCAGAGGGTCGACTCGGGCAACAAAAGCAAAGGCAACCGCCTCGGGTACCAATGCCAGCGCTACGGTAAGGCCAGATAAAATATCGTTGCGCAAACTGCGCACGCGCGAGGGGCGAATTTCAAACATCAATGTCTCACTTGTTGAGGAAGTGTTGTAATACCTGATTCCTTTGCGCTTAATCGATGCTGTCAGCGGCGAATCCCTGGTTTTGAGGGTAGGGACGTCCAAAAGCGGCGTGCACGGTGTTCCCGATTGGGGAATAATGATTTGACGCAACCCCTATTTTGCAGCGGGTAGCAGCGGGTAAGGGGGCTTTTGCAGTGCGCTCCGCCGGGCAAATACCGAGAAGATGCGACGCAAAGGAGGGCGCGAAGTCTAGCGAAAAGCCTGCAAAGGTACAATGCTGGATGCTTAAAATCCGCAGAATTTGCCCGTGTTAGGTGATGTCAGGCCTTAATAGGCCTTGGTGCCTGACCGGTATCACTATATAATCGCCGGCCTTGGTTACGGATATCCGTGACTGTCTATCCTCCTTTTTGCGAGCCTTTCATGACCGACTCCTCCACGGCACTTCGTTTTGCCGATTTAGCTTTACCCGATTTTTTGCACAAATCCTTAAAAGACGTGGGCTATGAAACGCCCTCTGCCATTCAGGCGCAGACCATTCCGCCTCTACTTGCCGGGCGCGATGTGCTCGGCCAGGCGCAAACCGGTACCGGAAAGACCGCGGCGTTTGCCTTGCCGATGCTGGCGCGCCTCGATGTGGCTCGCGCCGAGCCACAGGTTTTGGTGCTCACCCCAACCCGGGAGCTGGCGCTGCAAGTCTCGGAGGCCTTTGTGCGCTATGCGGCGCATCTGGATAACTTTCGCGTGTTGCCGATTTACGGCGGCACCGACTATCGCACCCAGCTGCGCCAGTTAAAGCGCGGTGTACAGGTGGTGGTGGGCACGCCGGGGCGGGTGATGGATCATATCCGCCGCGGTTCCCTCAAGTTGGAAACACTGTCGGCGATTGTGCTCGACGAGGCCGACGAAATGCTGCGCATGGGTTTTATCGACGACGTGGAGTGGATTTTGGCGCAGTCTCCCGAGCAGCGGCAGTTGGCCCTGTTTTCTGCCACCATGCCGAGCCAGATCAAACGCCTTACCACGCAGTATCTAAACGACCCCGTGGAAGTGGCGATTGCACAGGAAACGGTTATTAACAGTGCCATTCGTCAGCGTGTGTGGCAAATGGGCGGTGTGCACAAGTTAGATGCACTGACACGCATGGCTCAACGGTGATATGGCGCAGGCTCAACGCGAGAAAACCGTGGCGCGTTTAAAGTCCGGTATTCTGGATATCCTGGTGGCCACCGATGTGGCGGCGCGCGGTCTGGATGTGGAGCGCATCAGCCATGTAATCAACTACGATATTCCCTACGATGCCGAAGCCTACGTGCACCGTATTGGCCGCACTGGTCGCGCCGGGCGTCAGGGCGAGGCGATTTTATTTGTATCGCGCCGCGAGCAGCGGCTGCTGCGCAGTATTGAAAAAGCCACTGGTCAGCGTATTGAAAAAATGACCTTGCCTACCCCTGAGGACGTTGCCGATAAACGTCAGCAGCGCTTTATGCAGACAATCAGCGAGGTTCTGGCCTCTGAAGATCTGGACACCCAGCGCGAATGGGTGGAGCAGTATCAGGCCGAGCAGGGCGTAGCAATTCTCGATATCGCTGCGGCCTTGGCCCTGCTGGCCGGTGGCAAGGCATCTAAAACAGGTGAGCGCGCCAAACCAGGGGATGAACGCCCGAAAGAGAAAAAAGAGCGCTCTTCGCGCAGGGACAAAACCAGCCGTGATGACACCAGACCCCGCGAGCAACACAAGGACAAGCACAAAAACAAACATAAAGACCAGGGTGCAAGGCCGGTCATGGAGTTGTTTCGGATTGAAGTGGGCCGTGTCGATGAGGTCAAACCGGGCGCGATTGTCGGTGCGATTGCCAACGAAGCGGAGCTGGACAGTCAGTACATTGGCACCATCACTATCTACGACGATCACAGCACCGTAGAGCTGCCCGAAGGGATGCCCAAAGAGCTGTACCGGCATCTGAAAAAAGTCTGGGTAGCGGGTAAGCGCCTGCAAATCAGCCGTATCGGTGATAGCGCGGGCAAACCTCGTAAGGCGCCGGCTAAAAAACGACCAGCAAAGCGTCGCGGGGCTTGATCGTTTTACCTTATGTCAGGTTGCGACACTGGTGTACAGGTGTAGAAAAAACCAATAAAAAAACCGCATCTGCCACGCGCCACAGTGGCGCGCAACAGATGCGGTTTTGGAAGGGCTAAAAATTAACCGCAGGTCGCATCCGGGTCTGAAGTGTCACACTCGGAAGCATCGTCATCAACCACTTTTACCTCAATGGCCAGTTTTTCAGCCAGTGCTGCAATGGAAGCTGATTGCTGGTTCAGAGCGATGATGGTTTTGTAAACGTTGGCTGTGGTTTGCAGGCGACTGCCCAACTCATTGCTGATGGCGGTCAGGCCTTCAATATTGAGTTCAGCGGCGTAATCGTCAAAGCCGTAGCCTTCAACAGCGTTAGCGGTAGCATCTACCGTGCCGTCGAGATCGCTGTCGTAACCGGCGTACTCACCGAGGAAGCTGTTGTAAACACCTTGCGCGTTCAGCACAACATCGCGGTGCGTGTTGTCTGAGAAACAGCTGTGCTCGTCTTCCTGGGAGTTGGAGCTGTAGGCGATTTGCATACGCTCACCCGCGAGTTCACCTTCGGACAGCGTGCCCATACCGGTGAGAATTTCGGTGATGCGCTGTACAGCCTCACTGCGACTTGTAAAGTTGGTGAACTTGTCGCGATAGTTACCTTCGACGTTGTCCAGCCAGCCGTCACGAACGCTTTCCAGGTCTTCTACCAGTTTTTCCGCAGCGACTTGCAGATAGGCCAGGCGGCGATCAGCGAAGGGCGCCGTGGTAAAGTCAGTCAAAGGACGTTGACCGCCCGCTGCCAGGTTGGGCGCGTTGTTGGTTTTAACGGCCTGGTCGCGGTTCGCACCGTCGGTCACCATGGCGTTGTTGTTGAGATCCTGGCCCCACAGCAAAAACTCGATGGCGTGGTAGCCTGCGATCACGTCGCGCTCGTCCTCTGCGGTCGCTGAGTGGTCCAGCAGATCCTTGGTAATCTCGATAGCGGTATTCGAGATGATGTTCACTGCGGGGCTTTCGTTGCCGCTGATTGTACCGCTGCCCGTGCCCAGACCCACTTCGTTTGCAGTAACACCCACTTGATCTACACCGAAATCGGGATCGGCGAAGGATACATAATCAATCAGTGCTTCACCCAGCGGCCAGGCGTTGATAATGCCCTCAGGGCCATTTTCTTCGGTGTAATCGGTGGAGTCGATGGGGCTTAAGCGGAAGCGGTAAACTTCAGTTTGTCCGTAGGGCTCGCGGGCGACCAGCCATGCAATTTTGGCGGCGTCCAGGTTGGCCTGAGTCGGGTTCTGGGCAAAGTTGTCAATCGCTTGCTTCAGGTCTTTAGCAGTTTCTACCGAGTCGGTGTAGGCTGCCAGGGCGATGTTGGCGTTGGTTTCCAGCAGAGCGGTGATGCCAGCGTTGCTAAATGGCGCAAACACTGGTTCTAAATAAAACTCTTGATCGCTGTTGAGAATGGACATCAAGCCAGCGTTGCCGGGAAAACCGGTGGTAGGCAGGCGACAGTCCGCCTCGCTGCCACCACACAGGCCGCGATCACGCTTTTTCCAGCCGGTAAACGCATAGCCTTCGCTCGCTATGGCCTGAAAGGTCTCGTCGAAGTTGGTGGTAGTGACATTTATAGTGCAAGTCTGACCGGGGTTACAGTTATGGTTGCCGGATACGGTGGTAACGGCTCCACCTTCGTCCGGAACGGTCACCGCAATTTTACAGCCCGATAGTGTGGCGGTGGCTGCCAGCGCAGCAGCGAGTAGCTTTCGTTTCATAGGAGTGTTCTCTCTTGACAGGTTTCATAGATAAGCGATGCGTTGCCCCTGTTTGACAACGCGCTCATAATAACCATTCTTATTTGTAATATCAAT
>PDSN01000076.1 GCA_002748505.1 Gammaproteobacteria bacterium
GGTTTGGCGCGCGCCAGGGATATGGGGTTGAAAACCACCGCTGAGGGGGTGGATGGCATGTTGGCAGAGATGGAAGGCGATAGTGTTCAGATATGCTTTGACGCCACGTCTGCCTATGTTCACGCAGAAAACAGTCGTAAAGTTACCGAGCGTGGCGCGGTAATGGTAGATTTAACGCCGGCGGCTATAGGCCCTTTTTGCGTGCCGCCAGTTAATCTTCAGGCCGCAGTTGAAAATAAAGACATGAACGTAAATATGGTGACCTGTGGCGGTCAGGCGACGATTCCTATGGTGGCGGCGGTTAGTCGGGTGCAGGCGGTAAGTTATGGCGAAATTGTTGCAACGGTGAGCTCCAAATCAGCAGGGCCCGGCACGCGTAAGAATATTGACGAGTTTACCCGCACCACCGCTAAAGCGATTGAAGTGGTTGGCGGTGCTGCCAGTGGCAAGGCCATCATTATTATTAATCCCGCCGAGCCGCCGCTGATCATGCGAGACACTGTTCACTGCTTGACCGAGAACGAGCCAGATCAAGCAGCGATCACTGAGTCGGTACAGGCTATGATAAAAGAAGTACAGCAGTATGTTCCTGGTTATACCTTGAAAAATGGACCAGTATTTGACGGCAATCGGGTATCCATGTATTTGGAGGTGGCGGGTCTTGGTGATTTCCTGCCGCGCTATGCGGGTAATCTGGACATCATGACCGCTGCGGGTTTGCGTACGGCAGAAATGTACGCCCAGAAAATTCAGTCAGGCGAATTTGTTCCCGGCGCAGCAAGCGCATAGCCGTTAATTGCATATTCGTATAAAGAGAGACAAAGACAATGGACTTAGCAGGTAAAAAAATTGTTGTACACGATATGTGTCTGCGTGATGGCATGCACCCGCAGCGTCATCAAATTACTGTGGATCAGATGGTGCGCGTCGCCGCAGCGATGGAGGATGCCGGTGTCCCGCTTATTGAAGTGACGCACGGTGATGGTCTGGGCGGTGCTTCAGTGAACTACGGTTTTCCCGCCGCCAGTGATAAAGAGTATTTAACGGCCGTTTGCAAGACGGTGAAAAACACTAAAGTGTCAGCGTTGTTGTTGCCGGGCATAGGCACGGTCGATCATCTTAAAATGGCGGTAGATTGCGGTATTTCAACGATTCGTGTGGCGACACATTGTTCCGAGGCTGATGTGTCTGAGCAGCATATTACCATGGCTGCTAAAATTGATGGCTTGGATACGGTGGGCTTTTTGATGATGGCGCATATGATTAGCCCCGAGGAGCTGCTCGCACAACTAAAACTCATGGAGGGCTACGGTGCAAACTGTGTGTATATCACTGACTCCGCCGGTTATATGTTGCCCGAGCAGGTAACTGAGCGCGTGGCATTGGCTCGAGCTGAGTTGCGTCCCGAAACAGAAATTGGTTTTCATGGCCATCACAACCTCGCAATGGGGATCGCCAACTCACTGGCAGCAGTGGAGGCGGGGGCAACGCGCATTGATGGTTCAATGGCGGGGCTTGGTGCTGGCGCGGGCAATACGCCGCTGGAAGTTTTTTTGGCGGTGTGCGACCGCATGGGCGTAGAGACTGGTGTGGATTTATATAAAGCGATGGACATTGCCGAAGATATCATCACACCGATGATGGAGCATCAGGTGCGGGTTGATCGCGACGCGCTCACACTTGGCTATGCCGGTGTTTATTCTTCTTTCTTGCTGTTCGCTAAACGCAGTGCGGAAAAGTATGGTCTGTCCAGTCGCGATATTTTGGTTGAGCTGGGTCGCCGCGGAACGGTTGGTGGTCAGGAGGATATGATCGAAGACTTGGCGCTGGATATGGCCAGAGGAAATGGCTAGTCCGAAAATTCCATTTGCTGGTGAAATACCCGGGCTGGCGAGTTTTTGAGCAAGTTGTGCCTTGGGTTTCTATAATGACCGAGCATGCTGCGGATCAGCAGTAAAAAAGCCGAGATTGATCTCTGTGGATTAGTGGGGAGCTAAAGCCGCAGGTGGAGATCAATCTCAGCAGAAGTGTGTTGTGCTTACACGGCGCACGGGTAATCGTTTGCGGCCTGTTCTTGTGGTGGCCAACTGGGCAGTTCCCACAACTGCGGTTGATGGGGCTTGTCATTTTTGCTTGATAGGGTGACGTTGATATGTTGCGGGCCGCCGCGTTGTTTGAGTACGTGTATCTCCCGGTAGGCGCGACTTTGCAAGCGCAAGCTGGCAGGTGCAGATGAGTTTGCTGCGCGTTGTGGTCGAAACAGGACACTCAGGGTATCGCTGCGGCTGGCGGCCAGCTGCAGCTTGTGTAACTCGCGGTAGCGGTAGCTGTCGTTACCCAGCCAGGCAAAAACCGAACTGCAAGTGCCGCTGCTTAGGGCCTGCTCGATGCACCACAGCAGATTTGCGCGATTGCGTGGGTGCACCAGCAATATTTTGCTGCTATCGATTTGGCGTGCTTCCAGCAGGGGCGCGTACGGTGTGTGCGGTGGGGCGATAAACATCATCCAGCGATTCTCCTGACTGAGCGCCTCCATGACAGGCAGGAACAGACCCATGCTGCCAAGGCCGTTGCTATCGGATAGATATTCGATACAGCCGCCCAGAGGCAGGCCCCCGCCGTGCAGTACGGTGTCCAGCTCCGCAAACCCTGTGGGCAGGGCGTTTTCATCGTGGTTCCCTGTAATGCCATGGCCAAGCCAGGTGTCAGAGCGGGAAAGGGTGTCAGCCAGTAGTGTATTCATTATGTACGTCCTCCGACGCTGTTAACTGTATGGGTATACAGTAATTCACCGCGGGGTGAATTGCAACAACTACTGTATAAAAAATCAGTAGGAGGCTGTGACGGATTGTTGTTGGGGGGGTAACCCGTTGATATCAAATAAATAATAGTGGGCAAGCCGCCGTACTGGTGAAATATCCGGGTAACCCGGATGTTTTGCCGGTAAATGGAATTTTCGGGAAAAAGGACAAAGAAGGTTGTTCAAACATCATGAACAGCGTAGCGGTAGCTACGGTTTGAATGATTTTGGGCAAGATTCGATGGTGAAATATCCGGGTTAGATGCGGCGGCGCGGCTTTTTCACATGCCAGATCACTCGCCCAAGCACGCGCTCGCTGCCTTGCCAACCGATGTGCTCGGGGCTTGATGAGGCGGGGTTTTCGCCGGTGAGTTTGAGTTCCAGGTGTTGGCAGTTGCTGCGGTGGCGTGTGTCCAGCACGCGTTTGACGATAATGCCGAGATCCGGGTGGTCGACGACGACGATGTCGTTGGGGCGATAGCGCGGGCGTACGCCGCGGAAGGTCAGCACATAGTCGCCGTGCGCGTAGCGCGGCGACATGCTGTTGCCGGTGACCTTAAAGCGGCGCAGACCCAGCAAAAAAGACGCTTACTTTTTAAGGTCGGGGTAGACCACGTCTTCGTTGGGGGCGTAGGGGCAGGTAGCGGTATAGGTGTCTACACCCTTGGTGGCCCAGAAGATTTCGGCGAATTCATTGACCAGTTTGAGCAGCGTTTCACCGTTGGCGCGGTCGATGTGTTGTTTTGCCGCAGAGCCAGCCAGCATGATGTTGTGCACCAGTTCGTCGATTTGCGGGAACTGTTCTTTTTGCGGCGCCTTGATGTAGTCACCCCAGATAATGCGCACTTCTTCTTTGACCTTGGCAACGTGGGCTTCCTTTTCAGCCACCAGGCGCACCAAAGTGGCCTGTTGCGCGCGAGTCAGTTCGCCATCGCCAAGATCCGCGATTTGATCGAGAAAACGAATCACGCTGAGGGCGGAGATTTGTGCGGTGCTGGGGTCGTAAATACCGCAGGGCACGTCACAGTGTGCAGAGGCCAGCGGTGCGGCTTTGAATTGGTCTAGCTTGTTCAGCAAAGAGTAGATCATCTTCGTTTCCTTGTGTTAGTTTGACTGTGTGAACATACGAGGCGATTTTATAACACAGAACGTTAGCAATTGCATGGTACTACAACGGCCCGCGCAACAGGCTGGGCAGGTCGGCCAGATCGAAACCACGGTCGATCAACGTGGCTTCAAGCCTGAGGTCAGCACGTTTTTTGCCCTGGCGGACAGTTGACGCAGGCGGCGTATATTGCCGTTTTGTTCCGGCTTTTCAGACGAGGGATTTCTCGCCCGACTCAACGCTTTGCAGGATCAGGGTGTTAATAGTCATAGGGCCAACGCCGCCGGGTACGGGGGTTAGCGCGCTGGCCTTGTCGTGCAGTTTTGATAACTCGATATCGCCCACACCGCCGGGATGATAGCCGGCGTCCACCACTACCGCGCCTTCTTTGACCCAATCCGCCTGAATAAACTCGGGCTTGCCCACTGCGCCAACCAAAATATCAGCCTGGCCGATAAGCTCGGGCAGGTTTTGGGTGCGCGAGTGGCAGATGGTAACCGTGGCGTGTTTTGCAAGCAGCATCATCGCCATAGGCTTGCCCAAAATGGGGCTGCGACCCACCACAACCGCGTGACGGCCCTCGATGGGAATGTCGTAGGCCTCCAGCAGGCGCATAATGCCCTGTGGCGTAGCGCATCCGTAGGCGGGCTCGCCCATGGCCATGCGGCCAAAGCCCAGGCAGGTTACGCCGTCCACGTCTTTTGCCAGGGAGATGGCATCGAAACAGGCGCGCTCGTCAATCTGAGCGGGTACAGGGTGTTGCAGTAGAATGCCGTGCACATCCGGGTTGTTGTTCAGCTCGTCGATTTTGGCCAATAACTGCTCGGTGCTTGTGCTGGCGGGCAGTTCTATCGCGAGGGATTCCATACCCACGCGGCGACAGGCATTGCCTTTCATTTTTACATAGGTCGCCGAGGCCGGATCATCGCCCACCAAAATCGTTGCCAGAATGGGTGTTTTACCGCCACTGCGTGCTTTCAGCGCAGTTACGCGCTCAAGCAATGCGGCTTCAGTTTGTTTGGCGAGGGTTTTTCCATCTAAAATGCGGGCGGGCATAGCGGGTTTCCATGTCGTTTATTGCAAAGCCTGCTATTGTCCCACGCCTGGCCTGGAGGGTGAAGTCTCTGCGGTAAACAATCTCACCTAAATTCGTGGTGTCGGCTTGACGAGGGCGAAGGGGGCAAGTATTATTCGCCCTCCTGAAAAATCAGGTGTCCGTAACGGGTTTATAGCAACGGGGTATAGCGCAGTCTGGTAGCGCGCCTGCTTTGGGAGCAGGATGTCGGGAGTTCGAATCTCTCTACCCCGACCAACCCTCACTTACGGTATCTTTTTCAGTGCAGTGGTGGCCGTAGCTCATCAGGTAGAGCACCGGATTGTGGCTCCGGAGGTGGAGGGTTCGAGACCCTTCGGCCACCCCATTTTGTGTTGCGCTCTCGCGCCGCAAGAACCTGTCGCCAACCCGGGGGTATAGCTCAGTTGGATAGAGCAACGGCCTTCTAAGCCGTGGGTCGAGGGTTCGAATCCTTCTACCCCCGCCAGCGTCTTACCTTTTTCCTGTTGTTAACTTCTCGATCATCTGAAGTGCTTTTGAAAACTCAGGGTTTTGCCTGTGTATTTTTAAAGCCGATTTTTTTTCGCGTTGTTTACCGTCGATTTTAAAACAGAAATCCCGATACCTGACGACGCTGTGTTCGTTACCGGGCAGGTATCGCTCAGTCTTCAAGCTCCGTCCAACGCTCAAGTGCGGTATCGAGTTCCGTCTGTGTGTCGGCAAGCTGTTGCAGTGTGGCTTGCACCGCAGCGTGATCCTGCTGGTAGAAACTGGGTGCGTGAGTTTGCGTTTCCAGCTCGGCAATCTTTTGTTCAAGGGCGTCTATTGTGTCAGGCAGGGCATCCAGCTCCCGCTGTTCTTTGTAGCTGAGTTTGCGCTTTTGTGCTGGCTCCTGGGGCTTTGGTTTTGCGGTTTTTTCGGTTCTGTTTGGCTTTTTCGCCGCGATCATGGTGTCGGCTTCAGTTAACTTGCCGCCACGCGCCAGCCAGTCGCTGTAACCACAGGCCTGTTCTTCGATAGCGCCGTTGCCTTTCAAGACCAATAAACTGGTGACCACGTTGTCCATAAATGCGCGGTCGTGGCTGACCAAAATCACCGTGCCCTCAAAGGCCAGTAAGCGCTCTTCCAAAAGCTCCAGGGTTTCCATATCAAGGTCGTTGGTGGGCTCGTCCAGCACCAATAAATTAGCGGGTTTTGAAAACAGCTGTGCGAGAGTGGCGCGGTTTTGTTCGCCGCCAGAGAGCGCTTTAAAAGGCGTGCGAACGCGCTCTGGGGTAAACAGGAAATCTCCCAGATAAGACATGCCGTGGCGTTGCTGGCCGTTTATTTCGATGCTGTCGCGACCGCCGCAGATATTGTCGATCAGGTTTTTTTCCGGGTCCAGGCTGCCGCGCAATTGATCGGAATAGGCCACCTCTAATTTTGTTCCAAGTTTTACGCGACCGCTGTCCGGCGCCAGTTCACCCAGTAATAACCGCACCAAGGTGGTTTTACCCGCGCCGTTGGCACCAACAATGCCGATGCGATCACCGCGCTGAATAATAGTAGAGAAATCTTTAACAATGGTTTTATCCCCGAAGGACAGGGATACCTCATTTACTTCCGCCACAATTTTGCCTGATGCGCTGGCAGCGCCAATATCAAAACTGGCTTTGCCCTGCTGTACCCGGCGTTCGCTGCGCTCCTCGCGCATGGCTTTTAAAGCGCGCACGCGGCCTTCATTGCGGGTGCGTCGCGCTTTGATGCCCTGGCGAATCCACACTTCTTCTTGCGCAAGTTTTTTGTCAAACAGCGCATTGGCTTTTTCTTCGGCGTGCAGGCGTTCTTCGTTGTAGCGCAAAAAACCCTGATAATCGCCGCGCCACAGATGCAAATGCCCGCGGTCGAGTTCGGCTATGCTGGTGGCTAACTGTTGTAAAAAAGCCCGGTCGTGGGTAATAAGAACCAGTGCGCCGCTGTAATTTTGTAATTGTTGCTCCAGCCAGGTGATAGTGGGAATATCCAAATGGTTGGTGGGCTCATCCAGTAATAAAAGATCCGGTTTGCCCACCAGCGCCTGGGCCAGCGCAACGCGTCTGCGCCAGCCGCCGGACAGTTCGGTCATGGGCGTGTCAGCGGGTAATTGCAGTTGTGATAGGGTCGTCTCGACCTGTTGTCCCAGGGTCCAGCCGTCTTTTACTTCGAGTTCCTGTTGGATTGCAGCGAGTTCATCCAATGCACTTTCCGAGGCTGCCAGGGCCAGGTGATGGTAGCGCGCCAGCAGTTTGCCCACATCCGCAAGCCCTGCAGCCACCACATCGTACACCGTTTCGTTGGAAGCGCTGGGCAGCGTTTGGGCGAGGCTGGCGATGCGGGTGGCCGGTGCCAGCCAGCGTTCGCCACTTTCCGGTTTTAGTGCGCCAGAGAGTACTTTTAACAGGGTCGATTTTCCCGCACCGTTGCGCCCCAAAAGCCCGATGCGGTCGCCGCGCTCAATGTTTAAGTCCACACCGTCGAGCAGCACATGCGTGCCGTAGGCAAGACTGATATCAGAAAGCTTTAACAGTGACATTTAAGGCAACTCGGAGAGGGGTAAAACACCCGCGGCGTCATTGATTAAACTGCCGATATACAGGGCGTCACCGTACTGATTCACACTGGTGATGTAAGGGAATTTACCTTGCTGGCTTTGCAGGTTATAGCGTACCGTGCCGTCTGTGCCGAGGCCGACAATCATGCTGGCGTGTACGTTGGCGGGCATAAACGATTCGGGTAAATAGGCCAGTAATTTCCGCAGTTTGGGCCAGGTAGCCAGTTTGTCAAACAGGGGTGTGCGCGGTGAAGGCAGAGCCACCCAGAAAGTGTCTGTGCCGTTGAAGGACAGGTTGTCCGGATGGCCGGGTAAACCGCTGTGGAAGGTATCTATCGCACCTTTCTTTTCACCTTTGAGCCACAATCGTTTTATTGTGCCACGGCCGGTTTCATTGACTAAAACAAAGGTTTCATCGGGCCCCAGCGCGACGCCGTTAGCGAAAAACAAATCTTCGATGTGCAGTTTAAGCACATTATTTGTGGGGTTAAAACTGAACAGGCGCCCCGTTGCGCTGCCTTCGAGTAAATCCAGCATAGCATCTTCAACGCTAAAGCGGGTGGAGACATCCGAAAACCAGATCGTGCCGTCCTCAGCGATATCCAGGTCATCCACAAAGCGCATTTTCTTGTTGAGGTATTCATCCACCAGTACGCTGACCTCACCGGCGGCATTCATTTTCAGCAGCCCCTTGTGCGCATCGGCGATGATTAAATCGCCGTTTGGCAAGAATTTTAAGCCCAGCGGGCGCCCACCGGTGTTGCCCATCACCGTGAGGTTGCCATCTTGGTCAAAACGCACAACGCTGCCATCGGCAAGGCCGGTGACGAGATCGCCGTTGGCTGCGCGGGTAATGTCTTCGGGGCCTTGGAGATCGCCTTTTAGCAGGGGGTTTATGCGGTTTAGAATATCGTTAGGCGCAAATTCGCCAGTGAGCGCCGGCCTTGGTGCGGGCGTCCATTTCACGGGCTCGATAGGGCCGGGAATAACCAGTAGAACCACAATTAACAGCGCGATTGCGCCGATCAGGGTCGCTATAAGTTTCACAATATATACCTCTCGGTGTCGGTTTGGTACATCATCGCACAAGCGCGAGTGATTGGGGAGAGTGCCCTGGCGAGAGGTATTGGCAGGAATTAAGAAAGCTGTTTTAGAAATTTCGGCGCAGGTACAAACCTGCGCCGGGAGTGTCAGCTTTGTGGTACGTGCAGATGGCCGAAGTGATTGTTGTAATCGGCTTGTGCGGCGGCGATTACTTTTAAGGCTTCTTCACGGCCGTACACGAAGTCTACTTTGACGTCGTGGGGTTTGCCGGGAATCATCTTGTAGGTAGTGAAATAGTGTTGCAGGCGTTCGATCTTAATTTGGGGCAGCTCGGTAATGTCTTTGGCGTTACCCCAGATATTATCGCCTTCTAAAATCGCAATGATTTTGTCGTCTGCTTCACCGCCGTCGATCATTTGAATACCTCCCACCACGCGGGCATTCAAGAGAATGTCGGTGCGAGTGATGTGGCGCTCGGAGTAGACGCAGATATCCAAGGGGTCGCCATCGGCTTCCTCTGCGTCAGGGCAGAACTTGGCCACTTCCTCCGCACAGTAGGTGCGCGGCAAAAAGCCGTACAGGGCGGGCGGGGTAGAGGTGGTGCGCTGAGGGCGATCTACCGTCAAAAATCCTGAACTCTTGTCCAGCTCGTACTTCACGACATCATCGGGTGTCATTTCTACATACACTTGAACGATGTCTTCGGCGGCGTCGTCGGTGCGAGTAAGCAGACCGTGCCAGGGATGGCGGCGCCAGCGGTTAAATTCTCTATTACTGTACATATTGATTCCTTATGAATTGCCAGTGAATGTAATACCCGAGGGCACATTGTACAACTAAACCGCCTTCGGGGGCGTGTGTTTCCCAAAAAAACTGTGCGCTCAGGGCGGTTTTATTGCGACATAGTACACTGTCTGGGGTATTGTTGCCGCCATTGCTCAAAGCCGCCATTTAAGCTGAGCACCTCGCTAAAGCCGCGTTCTGCAAGCACTTCGCCTGCGGGAATGCTGGAAATGCCGTGGTGGCAATACACCAGCACCGGGGCGTCCAGATCCGCATCGTGCAGAAAGTCCTCCAGAGTGCGACTGTCGAGCATGATCGCCTGCGTGATATGGGCTTGTGCGAACCAGTCAGCACCGCGAATATCGACGATCTGAAGCGCCTCGTTCTGCTCCATCAGTGCAAGGGCATCCTTAGGCTCAATCGCGCGCAGACTCATGTTGTTTGCGCGTCCTGCTTGCCGTCCTTGTTGCTGTTGTACACATACATGTCCATTTGCGGATAGGGGATGCTGATACCCTCTTCATCAAAGCGCAGTTTGACCTGTTCGTTAATGTCCCACAGCGTCGGCCAGTAGTCCGAAGATTTGACCCAGGGGCGGGCGATGAAGTTAACGCTTGAATCCGCAAGTTCGTGCAGTGCCACAACCGGCGCGGGGTCTTTGAGTACGCGTTCATCCGCTTCCAGGATTTCTTTCAGTACGGTTTTGGCTTTTCTGATGTCATCGTCATAGGAAATGCCATAGACCAGATCCAGACGGCGGGTGGACATCGCTGAATAGTTGGTGATACTCGTGGTCAGAATATCGCCATTGGGCACGATAACCAGCTTGTTGTCGGGTGTGGTTAAGATAGTGGTGAAAATACTGATGCTGTCGACCTTGCCACTTACGGATGCTACTTCCACGAAATCCCCTTTGGTGAAGGGACGGAAGGTGATAAGCAATACGCCCGCCGCAAAATTTTGCAGAGAGTCCTTAAGTGCCATGCCCACGGCCAGGCCGGCGGCACCGAGCAGTGCGACCAGGGACGTGGTGTCGATGCCGAGCTGACTTAGCGCGGCGATAATGACAAACAACAACAGAACCCAGCGTACGATAGAGACGATAAAATTTTTCAGGATGTCGTCGGTAGCGCGCCTGGTCAGTACTTTTTCAACGCCCTTGACGACGATGCGTACGATGAGACGGCCGATAATAAAAATGGCCAGCGCAGTGAGAATCTTGGTGCCCCAGGGAATTGCATAGGCTTGTACTAAATGGGCAAGATCGAGCTGACTGAGATCGAAGTTTTTGAGATCAGGCATAGGGAGCTTCCTGTCGGTTGGTTATAATCGAGGGTGCGTAGTATAGCGAAAAACTGCACAAACATTTAGCATAGCGAGTAAGCGTGATATGGAAATATCGCTGCGTCGTGAATTTCAGGGAGACAGTTATGAACCCAATGGTATTGCGCTCAGTGCTTTACATGCCAGGTATTAACCGGCGAGCTATGGACAAGGCCAGGGATTTACCCGCTGATGCGGTGGTGTTTGATTTGGAAGACGCCGTAGCACCGGCGGCCAAAAGCGAGGCACGCGAGGCAGTGGTGGCACAATTGGCGGCTGGGGGCTATGGTCAGCGACGGCTGGTGGTTCGTGTAAACGCCCTGGACACACCGTGGGGCGAAGATGACCTTAGCGCCTTTGCTCAAACGGACGTGAGTACTCTGTGTATTCCAAAAGTGGAAAGCGCACAGGCGGTGGCGGCGGTTTGTGCGGTGCTTAAAGAGCACGGGCGTGACGATATCGCCCTGTGGCCCATGATTGAAACGCCGCCTGGGGTGGTGAACTCACTGGAAATTGCCCAGCATCAGGCGGTGGACACGCTGGTGATGGGCACAACAGATTTAAGCAGTGCCCTGCGCGTGCCACATCGGCCGGATCGACTGGGTCTGCAATACGCCCTGTCCCAGGTGGTGATGGCGGCGCGCTGCCATAACAAGATCGCGCTCGACGGTGTATCCCTGGTGCTCGATGACGATGCGGCTTTCACTGCGGTTTGTGAGCAGGGCTTAGCATTGGGATTTACAGGCAAAACCCTGATTCATCCGCGTCAGATTGCGCCGGCAAATACGGTGTTCAGTCCCTCGGCGAAGGAAATTGATGACGCGCGGCGCTTGCTGGCGGCCTGGGATGAAGCCGCCGCTGAGGGCAAAGGCGTGGCGGTGCTGGACGGGCGTTTAATTGAAGTGATGCATATCGACGATGCCAGGCGGGTATTGGCAGTTGCTGAGCGTCTGGCATCGTCTTAATTAAAACTCCAGTATTAAAAACTGATTTTTCTGCAGGCGATTAAAATTATTGTCCGAGGCCAGAATTAAAGTGCGTTTGCCGTCAATGACGGGCCCAAAGGCCATTGCCTCAAGATTGTCGGGCTTAAGTTCGCCAAAGGATTCGCTGGGAATTTCAAACCAGAGTTTTTTCGGCAGTGGCATGACGGGCTGATCTTCGCGCCAGGGCGTTGCACCTGTTAAGGTGGTGACAAACACTTTGATCGTATTGCCCACACCGGCGGAGTAAGCGCGCTCAAGCACCAGTAATCGAGATTCATCCATCCACAAAATATCGGTAACACCGTTGACCTGAATAAAAGGCGGCAGCAGGGCACGTCTGGGAACGGGGTCGGTGGGATAGGCGTATTGCGCGCCCCATTGACCGTTTTCTATATCGAACTCCAGCAGACGAATCAGTGCGCCTTGTTTCAGGGAGGCTGTTTTGCCGTCCTGGTACAGGGCATCTTCCATGGCGAGTAGAGCCCGTTTGCCGCCGGGAATCAATGTCATACCCTCGGGGCCGCGATTGCGGCGAATGCCGGTTTTTTTCTTTTTGTTGTGCATAAAGCTTTGCGGCAGGGGGTAGATCTTTCGGGTAAGGCCGCTCCTGTCTGCCAGATACAGAGTGGGGCGGTGGTCTTTGTCGCCTTCACTGCTCCACAGAATATCTCCAGAGGGCAACAGTGCAATGGTTTCGGGGTCCAGCGTACCCGACGCAAATGGTTTGCCTGTGACCGTTTTTAAGGTGTGGCTTGAGCGCAGTTTAAACTGCCATATATCGTCAGATGGCGACAGTGATAGCCGATAAAAGCGAGCGGGAGCGTGCTCGGAGCGATCATCGGATATGGCCAGGTATTCGTGCTCGGCGCCTGTGGGAAACAGGCCGGAGATACCACCAAACTCCACACCCGAAAATTCTGTGCCAGTCGCCAGGGAAAGCTCGCTGATCAACCGGGGTTGCTTGGGTATATCGATGGCATACGCTCTGCCGGTAATCATTGTCGAGGTCAGTAACAGGCACAGGCAAAACCCCAGTATTGGGCGAGAAAGAAGCGGCGATGTTCGCATGGGAATGTGACTCTCGGTAAATGAGCGCATATAAACGCGCTGGAATTTATCATGTCTGTACCATGCGAGCCAGCCTCAAGTAACGATATTGACGATCAGCCCGCTGATTTTCTATCGGCTTCGCCACAGCAGCCTTGCGATGGCATAAAACGGTCATTTGTCACAGCTAAATGCCCAATTTTGGTCTTGTATTGATTGCCTGAAAAACAAACATCGACAGCCCGTCACTCGTTATTTTGAGAATGGTTGTCATTTCTAAAGTGGTGTGTGATACTGCTTCGCGAGGCTCGTTTTGAGCCCATAATACGGTATACACACTTTTAACCAGCGACGAGTAATAAGATGACTTCCACACGTTTAGAACGCGATAGCATGGGTGAATTGCAGGTGCCTGTTGATGCCTTGTACGGCGCACAAACCCAGCGCGCGGTAAATAATTTTCCCATCAGCGGCCGTACCATGCCTGAGCCTTTTGTGCGTGCTTTAGTGACGCAAAAGCGTGCGGCGGCAAAGGCCAATGCGGCGCTTGAGCAAATACCGCAGACTATGGCCGACGCAATTGTCAAAGCCTGCGACGATCTCCTGGCGGATGAACAACTGCTGCAACATTTTCCGGTGGACGTATTTCAAACGGGCTCCGGCACCAGCTCCAATATGAATGCCAATGAAGTCCTGGCAACGCTTGCGAGCAAGCATTTCGGCGATAGTGTTGGCCCCAACGATCACGTTAACTGCGGGCAGAGCAGTAATGACGTAATTCCGTCGGTTATCCATATCAGCGCGGCGCTGCAATTAGACAGGGAACTGTTGCCGGCACTGGATCACTTGATTGATACCACGCGCACCAAGGCCGAGAGCATCGACGCTTATACCAAAACCGGGCGCACGCACTTGATGGATGCCATGCCGGTGCGTATGAGTCAGAGCCTTCTGGCATGGGTGTCGCAACTTGAAGCGGCGCAAGCGCGTTTGCAGCAGCTGGTGCCTGCCATACAAACCCTGGCTCAGGGTGGCACGGCGGTGGGCACGGGTATCAACGCACACCCTGAATTCGCCGCCAGTTTCTGTAAGGTATTAAACGAAGACACAGGCTTGCATTTTCGTCCGGCGGAGAATTTCTTCAGCCATATCGGTTCCCAGGATACCGCTGTTGCGGTTTCGGGCGAATTAAAAGCCCTGGCGGTGGCGGTGATGAAAATTGCCAACGATTTGCGCTGGATGAACTCTGGCCCACTGGCGGGTCTGGGCGAAATTGAACTGGAGGCGCTGCAACCGGGTTCGTCGATTATGCCGGGTAAGGTAAACCCGGTGATTCCCGAGGCTGCGGCGATGGTGGCGGCGCAGGTGATCGGCAATGATGCGACCGTGACCATAGGCGGTCAGGCGGGTAATTTTGAATTAAATGTGATGCTGCCGGTGATTGCGGACAACCTGCTTGAAAGCATCGGGCTACTGGCAAAAGTGGCGCATTTACTGGCTGACAAGGCCATCGCCAGCTTTAAGGTGAACGAGGCTAATTTGCAACATGCACTGTCACGGAATCCGATTTTAGTGACGGCTCTTAATTCCCGTATTGGTTATTTGAAAGCAGCGGAAATTGCCAAACAGGCGTATCGGGAAGGGCGTCCGGTGATCGATGTGGCGGCGGAGAAGACCGACCTCAGCGTTGAGGAATTGACTCAATTGCTGGATCCGACCAAGCTCACCTATGGCGGCTGACGAGGAGCCGGCGAAGTCTTTTTGACGAGTAAAAAGTCTGTTTGATTGTGACTCCCTCTCCTTCAGGGAGAGGGGGCTTGTTTGCGTTTGTGGGACTTCAGCATCCCGTACAGAGTAATGCCTATCCAGAAGATCTCGATAACAAACGAACCCAGATTAAAATGTACGCACAGGGAAACCAGCAGCAACGACGCGCCACATAAATTGAGCCAGTGATAGCGCGGGGAGTCTATGCTACAGCGTTCGCTGAGCAATAAAAAATACGCCAGAATTACCAGTGTTGTGCCGATAAAACCAATCCAGTGAAATACATCCATGCCGATGAGCGGACTTTGCATTTACAACGCTTCCTCCTGGCGGTGTATCACCTCGCTGATCTGCTTGCTCAGGCTCAGCAACAGGGCGGAGTAGGCGGCGGAAACCGCGGCGCCATCGCTGCCTTGATTCTCTTGCTCCAATTGGCTCAGGCGCTGGGCAATCACTTTGCCCTGACGGGACACGCTCCATTCTGCAACCAAAAACGCATTGTCTGCGGTGCTGTCCAGACTAAGTACAGACACTTTAACCGCATACTCCGGCTGACGATCACGTCGCCAGGGAAAATTGAGGATGGTTTCGGTGCGCAACAACGATGCCAGGTTTAAGCGAATAACGCGGCTGATACCATCGCTCAATGGTTCGCCCCAGCGCTGGTAAGGGGGTATGTACAGGCTGTTGGGGCCATCGCGTAACACCAGTTGTTCGCGATCGAGGTACTGGGCAACGGATACCGGCTCAACGCCGATGCTGGGGCTGCCATGGAGTTCCTGTGGCGCGGAGGCCGCTTCAAGCATAAAGTACTGGCTTTGTGGTGTGCTGCCACAGGCGCCGAGTAAAAGGCCAAAAAACGCGAGAAAAAACAGCTTGTAGTGGCGCATCAAGGGGTCTCCTGTTTGCCGCGAAGCAGGGCTTCGGGTTGTTGTTCCAGGGTGTCGGCCAGCGCCTGAATAGCGCGCCCGGCTTTGGCGACCTCGGTCATCGCCTGATTAAACTGGTACAAGGTGGGTGAGTCATCCGATACTGAGTATTGCAAGGCAGCGATGGTGTCGCGCAGGGTTTTCACCACCGCCTGCATTTCGTCCAGGGTGCTTTGGGCGGAATTTGACAGTTGGGGGATTTGCGTATTGACCGCATCGATGGTGTTGTCGGCATTCGCCAGCACTTTGCGAACATCCGGGCCTATGGCGTTGATCTGTTGTTCAAGTTGCCGCATTGTCGCATTGAGACCAGCCAGGGTTTGTCGTAAATCCGTGGCGATATCCTGTAGATCTGCGTTGTTCACAAACTGATTTAAGCCCGCTAGCGTGCCCTGTAAATCTGATGCGATACGGGTGAAATCCACCTTTTCGATTTCCCGGGTGATGCGCTCAAAATCTGTCTCCAGAGTGGGGATCTGCACATAGGGCGAATCGATATCCGCCAGCGCCAACTGGCTGTCGGGCTTAAAGTCTAATTGTATGTATAAGAGCCCCGTCAACAGACTGATGGTATTGAGCTGAGCGCGCAGGCCGCGTTCCATCATTTCGCTGAGTAAATCGTGTTTGGCTACTCCCTCGCGGGTGATGTTGTCGCTTTTAATGCTGGCGTTGACTTTGGTGATAATGCCCGCGTTGTCGCTGTTGAAAATAAGCTCAATATCGGTAACCTGCCCGATTTGCACGCCGCGAAAAGCCACCGGAGCACCCACCGACAAGCCTTTCACCGAGCTGTCAAACACCATAACGACCTGAAAGGCTTCGCGCCCCCAGCCGCCGCCGAGGGCGACGGCCGCCAGCGCCATGGCAAGCGCCATTGCACCTAACACGAAAACGCCGATTAAGGTATTTTTTCTGGAATGTGCGCTCATAAATCGGATCCTTATTCCATGAGTCCGCGGGCGAGAAACTGACGCACTACGGCGTGTTCGGCGTGCTCGCGTAAGTGTCTGGGATTACCGTAGGCTATTTGCGTTTTACTGCGATTATCCAGGTAAACGGAATTGGTGGCGATGTCAAAAATACTGGGCAATTCATGGGTCACCATGACTACCGTTGCCTGTAAGGCATCGCGCATTTGTATAATTAACTCGTCCAGCAGGCGCGAGCTGATCGGGTCCAGCCCCGCTGAGGGTTCATCGAAAAATAACACGCTGGGGTCCAGCGCAATGGCCCTGGCCAGCGCCGCGCGCTTGCGCATACCGCCGCTGATTTCCGACGGGTAATAATCCTGATAACCCGCAAGGCCCACCAGAGCGAGTTTGTAGTCCACAATGTCGGCAATTTCCGCTGCGGTGGCGGTGGTATATTGCCCGAGGGGCAGGGCGATATTTTCCGCCAGGGTCATTGCGCTGAACAGACCACCATTTTGGTAGGTGATACCCCATTGGCTGCGCATTTGCAGGCGTTGGTTTTCATCGGCCGCGGTAAAGTTTTCACCGTGATAGAAAATTTCTCCCTCGGCCGGTTCGATAAGGCCAATCATGTGTTTGAGCAGGGTACTCTTACCGCAACCAGAACCGCCCATAATCACAAACACGTCCCTCTCGTAAACCGGGAAGTTTAAGTTTTCCTGAATCAGGGTAGAGCCAAAGCGCATGGTCAGGTTTTTAACAGTGATGTGGACGGCTTTTTCGCTCACGCTTAGAAATCCAGTTGTTGGCAGATAATGTTAATGGTGGCATCGGCAACGATCAGATAGACCACTGACGTTACTACCGCATTGGTGGCGGCCTGACCGACTGCGGCGGAGCTGCGCCCGGACTGCATGCCCGCGCGACATCCAGCGATGGCGATTAAACCGCCAAATACCAGTGCTTTGATCAAGCCCACCAAAATGTGTGGCGCAGTAATGGCGAGCTGTGCCTGGGAAAAATACTGCATGGGGCTGAGGTTCATGCCCACCGCGACAATTGCGCCGCCCAATATACACAGGATATCGGCGTACAGGGTGAGCAGGGGCATAATGCAAATCAGCGCCAACATGCGCGGTAACACCAGAAATTCAATGGGGGAAATACCCAGAGTCGTGATGGCGTCGATTTCCTCGTTGGTCTGCATGGTGCCGAGCTGCGCGGCATAGGCAGCCCCGGTGCGCCCAGCCATGACCACGGCGGTCATCAACACACCCATTTCCCTAAGCGCGCCGATGGTGACCAGGTCTGCTACGTAGATTTCGGCGCCCAGTTGTTTTAGCTGCACCGCGCCCAGATAAGCCAGAATCATCCCTACCAGCAGGCTGACCAGACTGATAATGCCAAAGGCGTTGGGGCCTGCCTGGTAGACAAAACCCAAAAAATCCACCAGCCGTGTTTTGGCTTTGCCGGTGAGCAAACGCCACAGAGCCACAGCGACCGCACCGATAAAAGCGATAAAGGCGGTGATGTGGTGCCAAAGCTCGATAACACGATGGGCGGGATTGATCCGTTGCCACAGGGTTTTGGGTGGCGGTTCGGGTGGCTGGTAGGGCGGTACTGTGGTGGCGATGTCGAGCAGGGCGACGGCGCCTTCCGGCAATCCTGCGCTGTTAAGTGCTATATCCTGTTGCAGGCAATGCCTGTGCAGTTTCAGTAACCATGCCAGCAGCGTGCTGTCCCAGTTTTGCAGGGTGTCGCAGGCAATCTGCAGTTGCTGTACCGACTGCGCTGTGAGTTCACCTTTAAGCGCGCCAAAATCGGGCACGGTCGTTGTCAGCGTCCAGTCACCGCTCAAGGTGAGACGGTGACCCTGGGTGTCGGAGGCCAGCGTGTAACGGGGCTTGGCTGCACTCATTCCTGTGATCGCTTTGACTGCTTTATTTTTCGTAAGTGTATGGCTTGGCGGGGCGCGCCGCTTCAATAGCGCGCACGGCCTTGGCGTAAATGTCTTTTACCGGGGTCGTATTCCCCACTTCCGCACGGCGCGAGATCATGGTGATGGGGAACAGATAGCTGTCGCTTTGATCGCCCTTGAGGGCGCGTGAACGTCCTTTTTTGTCTTCATAGATAACCCATTCCAAATGCAGCTCGTCCGCCAGCAAGTCGCCCATAATCACCCCCATTGCCTGTAACTCCAGAGTTTGCGAGGGCTTGAGCAGGCGGGCGTCCAGGATTCGTTGCAGCAGCGCCAGATCGAGTGCCTTGTTGCCACTGAAGGATTGGCCAAACTCGCGCTGGCTGAGGTCGTTGATACGGGCGCGTTGGGAATCCAGAAATTGACGGTCTATATAACTCAGTTTCTCGACGCGCAGCCCTTCGGCATCGGCATGGCTGTCAGAGAGAACGCCAAGACCTAAAACAAGCGCGAATAAGGCGTGAATGATTAAGCGGGACATGGTTTTCCTCCAAAAGGCGGGCATTGTTGGCAAACCATTTTAGCGCGTTTCGGTTGTCATGGCAGCCGTGGCGTGGATAATGGCCTTCTTCGCGCTCGTGTGACAGACATGAGCCGTCCAACCATACTGGAGACAGACATGATTACCGGTAGTATTGTTGCACTTGTCACCCCGATGACCGCCGATGGCAGCATTGATTGGGACGCCCTGGACAGACTGATTGAGTGGCATATTGGGCAGGGTACCAAGGCAATTGTGGCCGTGGGCACCACCGGCGAGAGCGCAACCTTGAGTGTGCCCGAGCACTGTCAGGTTATTGGGCACACGGTGAGCCGTGTCGCGGGTCGTATTGCGGTGATTGCCGGTACCGGCTCCAACTCCACCCACGAGGCCATTGAGTTGAGCGACGCCGCCGCCAAGGTCGGTGCCGATGCCTGCCTGGTGGTAACGCCTTACTACAATCGTCCCACCCAGCGCGGCTTGTATGAGCACCACCGCGCGATAGCCGAGGCCGTGGCCATCGACCAGATTCTGTACAATGTACCGGGGCGCACCGCGGTAGATATGAGCAATGATACTGCGGTAGAGCTTGCGGAGATTCCCAATATCGTCGGCATTAAAGACGCGACCGGGGACGTGCCCCGCGGGATTGAGCTGATTCAGCGCTGCGCTGGCAAAATGGCGGTGTACTCGGGGGATGATCCCACGGCGCTGGCGCTGATGGCTGGGGGCGCCAAGGGCAATGTGTCAGTGACGGCGAACATTGCGCCGGGCTTGATGTCACAGATGTGTGAGCTGGCTCTGGCGGGAGACATTGAGGCAGCCAAAGCGATTGATACTCAGCTTGCACCACTGAACAGGGCCCTGTTTGTAGAGGCCAACCCCATTCCAGTGAAGTGGGCACTGTATCAAATGGGCAAAATGGATAGGGGCATTCGCCTGCCTCTAACGCCGCTGGATGAGCGCTATCGCGCTGATCTGGAACGACTTGTGGCGGCACTTGGCGAATAGTTGATAGAGGTTGTTAATGAATAAACGTGGTGTTTTACCGCTGGCGATGGTGCTGGCGAGCGCAGCGCTGGGTGGCTGTGGTTACTTGATGGGCGACGAGGGTGTGTTTCGCGATCGCTCAAATGATTACCGCGAAGCGCGCTATGAAGATGGCCGTCTGGCCGTGCCCGAGGGCATGAGTGAAGATGCCCTGGGCGATGCCTATGTGATTCCCGAAGTCGCGGAAACCGTGCTAAGCGGTGAAAAATTTGAAGTGCCATACCCCGCACCGTTGACCAGTGGTGACGCTGAGCAGTTGGTTCGTATTCAGCGCCTGGGTGAGGAGCGCTGGGCTCTGTTTGAATTGACGCCCGCGCAGTTGTGGCCCCAGGTGCGCAGTTTTTTAAGCGCTTCCGGGCTGAATATGGTGCGGCAAGATGCCCAGGCGGGCATTATGGAGAGCCAGTGGGTGCAGTTAGAGGGGGCAAAGCAGCGCTCCCGCTTCCGGTTTCGCATTGAGCAGGGTGTGCAACGCGGCAGTTCGGAGCTGCATATTCTGCAGATGAATCAGAGCGACAAAGCCTGGCCTGCAAGCTCCGATAATCCCGAACAGGAAAGCACCATACTCAAAGCGGTGGCGCAATATGTGGCAAACCGCACCGAGTCCGCATCGGTATCCCTGCTCGCCGAGCGTGGAATCAACGCAGAGGGTAAAGTGGTGCTCAAGGAGAGCAGCGGCGGCGATTACTATCTTGAATTGGCCTTACCCTATCACCGCGCCTGGGCGTCCCTGGCGCCGGCCCTGAAAAAATCCACCTTTGAAATTACCGATCGCAATCGCAGCGATGGGCGTTATTTCGTGACCTTCTCAGGGCCGGAGTCCGAGGAAGATCGCGGCTGGTTCAGCGGCTTGTTTGGCGGTGATGACGATCCATTATTGGAGCAGGCTTTTGTGGTACTGCTCGACAAACAGTCCGATGACTTAATGCGTATCACCATTCAAAAAGACGATGGCGAAGCACTCGATCGACGCGATGCACAGCGTTTACTGTCGTTGATTAAGGGTAATATCAATTAATCAGAGTTGCCCTAACCCGGATATTTCACCAGTACGGCAACCGCGCCGCTATTAATTATGTAATATCAATGAGTTATGTAGTGAATAGCAACAACAGCCAATGTACAAACTGTGCCTAAATGGTTTTTCGAAAAAAATGACTTCGAATCTTGCCCAAAATCATTCTAACCGTAGCTACCGCTACGCTTTTCATGATGTTTGAGCAACCTTCTTTGTCCTTTTT
>PDSN01000013.1 GCA_002748505.1 Gammaproteobacteria bacterium
CCCATCACTCCTCCTTGCGCCAGTAAGTTTTAATCAAGCGATCACTGACGCTGATAGGATCCAGCGGCGACTCCGCACCAACAAACGTCGTACAACCCTCGCCTTCCGTACAAATAACCGTCGGATCATCAACAATACTGCCACTGGCAAGCTCAGTGCCGCGCCCAGTGGGGTCTGGGTCGCTGGGATCAGAGCTGCCCCAGGCATCGCCATTTACCGCCGTTGCATCATTCAGAGCAACCTGATACACCCGAGACACACCGGCTGCAGCCACACAACTGGAAGCAGACGCTCCCGGCTGATAAGTGGTAAACACCACGGAATCCTGGGTAATCAGAGGTGATGACAACACTTTCTCTGCCGTGTAAGGCAGATCGAAATACCAGCCATCGGCCGCATCGAGTGCCGCGCGCTCGGTCGCCAGGTCTACCGCATCAGTCAAGGTGTCTAAGCGGTTCGCAGAGGCATCGTACAGGTCATCCGCGGTCAATCGCGTGTAAGTCGATGGCGCAGAAAACACCGAGGCCTGACGAACCATATACATGCGATTGGTCGCCAGTGTTTTCAGCGGTGACGGACGGAAGCCGGAACCTACCGCCACGGCCAGCTCCGCACCGTTGTCGCCTCGACGCAGTGCCACGCTTGGGGTGTGGAAGAAACGGCGGCTGTTCTCAACCGTGACCGGATCATCACCCGGCCCCAGGTCGGCAATGACGCCGCCGGTGATCAAGTTAGAGGCATTGCTGCCATTGAACACATCAAAGCGCCACAACTGCCCGCCTGTATCGGCGGCGAACATGGAATCCATCAAACCATCGCCGTCCACGTCGCCCACTGTGACCGCAGAGGGAAAGCTGTACTTCATGTCCGGGAAGTTCTCGTTCCAGGTATCGACGCCGCTAAGACCACCCGACCACAGCTTGTCACCGGTCTCGGCGTCAACGATATACAGGGCGCGCCCCATAGCATCTTCACGGCGCTGCTCACTTTCGTCCTCATCCGGATCGTAACCACCCGATAGAATAATCACGTCTTTCACATCGGAGTTGATTTTAACCTTGGCTTTCACGGGCTCTGCCCAGCTTTGACCCAGCTCTGAAAACCCGCTGGAGCCGCCGGTGATTTTCCACAGCAGTTTCGGCGCATCGCGATTTGTCACATCCAGCGCGAAATAGGTGCGACCACCGCGGCGCATGCCCGTATAAATACGCACGAAATCAGCCGTGTCGGTGGTATCAATACCGTTGTTGCCGTTGTCGTTCACCCATGCGGTTATGCGACCATCCATGCCGTAGGGGTGCGGCAAAAATTGCGGGTTGGTGCTCAACTCTTCCTGAATACCAAATACCTCTTCAGGGATAAACATAAAGCGCTCAACGCCAGTGTTACCTCTAACTGAGTGTAAACCACCCGCATTAGTGCCAAAAAACAACTCCACATCCGCTACGGTGCCACTTGTGCCATAGGTTATAGCCACTGGGCGCGAATGCAGGGGGTCGCCCAGTGCGTAGCGGTTGTCTGTGGTTATGCCATCACCGTCCTCATCGAAGATGTCCTGACCGCGAATCCAGTTAATAAAGTCCTGGAACTGCGCAGTGGAATATCCACCCACACCAAACATAGCCGGTGTGAGATTCGCATTGGTAGTTGCAAAGGCGTTATTAGGATTCGTAAGCTCCATGCTGGGTGAACCGTCGTAATAGGTGTAGACCTTACGCGAACCATGAGCGGGTATGTTCTCCGCCGTGCCACCCTGGTCAATCAGGTTGCCATCCACAGTCGCACTCCAGAAACTCTGGGAAGTGTCTTTGAAGAACCCCGTGGCCGGGTCGATGGCATCAGCATCGTTTTGATCCTTGATGACATTGCCATCACCGAGCTTGTAACGCTTCACGTTGCCGGGCCAGCGAGGACGATCCTCGGGTCGGAACAGGGCAAAATAAATTTGATCCAGGTGATTCATACGATCAAACTGGTTCACCGTTGCCACGGGCGCCACGAAGGTGGTATTGCTCTTCAGTGCCTCGACCACAATATCATTGATCTGACTCACCAGAGACGCCGCGGTAGAAGACTCATTGTAGGTACCGCCACCCTCGCCCGCGATATCCGCCAGCCACTGACTGCTGAAACTAAAACCCACGGTATGCGTGGTCACAATTTGTTCGCCCGCAAGCTCGGGGATAATATCCGTGGTATGCAGATAATCTGCCAGAGTTTTTACACAGCGTTCGCCCGACGACAAACTCTCACCGCCGGAAGGTGCGTTAACGCAGGCCCGACCGCCCATCAAGGGTGGATAAAGAGCCGCCGAGTGCGCACTGTTAGCCTGACCATCGGTCAGCATAATAATATGATTGTTACGGTGACACTCGTGATTGATGGGGGATTGATACGTGGGCTCATTACCACCTGCACCGGTGATATTCTCGGTCCTGCAGTTGCTGTGGCTGGGGTTGTCTGCAGGGCAATCCGCGGGGGTGTTGATGGTAAATGTTCCCGGCACCATGGAATCCGGATGGGAAACCCGAGTATAGCGGAAGTTATTCCCCCTCCTCTTACCCCAGTGCACCGTTTCGCCCATCAGATAGCGGGCCGCCTCATAGTACACATCCTGAACCGGCGTACCACCAGCCACCCACAGTGAGTCAACCTGCTCCAGCAGCACATCTCGCACGCTGCGCTCGGGAGTCGTGCCATCGTCCTCGTACTCAATAAACAAACGGGGCGATTGGCCAGGGCTGTCGTCAAACGACACCACCTGTACATCACCCGCACCAGAGTTGGCATGCACTTGAAACATCATCGGGTTGCCATAGGCCCAATCGCTGCGATCAACGATATGCTGAACCAGATCGGTGATATCCGGCGATTGGTAGACAAAACCGTCATTCACATCGCCCGTTAAGGTCCAGGGAACGGTGGTACTGAAATAGCTGCGCGACGATACTGAATTGGCGGGGTTGCTGGCATCGTACTCAGTCGGAGCGGCGCTGTCTTCAACCGAAATCGTCGTGTTTGCGGTCACGTCTTGATTTCTTGCAGCCACTAACTCCAGGTGCGCGCTTTTAATCTTCAAGCCCTGGCGAATGCGAACGTTGCGAAAACGCAAGCCCAAACGCGAAGAGGCACCGCTGTCGAGATGCAGTACACCAGCGGTGGAGTTCACGACGTCAGCACCACTAACGACCGCCTGCTGCACATCCTCCATGGTCGCGTTAACCCGACGCGACATAATGCGCGTATAGCAGGAATCACCCGCGGGTATAGAATCATGGTCGTAGACAATATTCAGCCTGGCAGCCTGTGAACTGTCGCCATCGAAGGCATTGAAGACGATGTCGCCTGCCGTGCC
>PDSN01000014.1 GCA_002748505.1 Gammaproteobacteria bacterium
AATTTAGAAGTGGATGTTATCGCGCGGTATTTAGAGCGTTTGTTGACCGGCGATAAGGCCGCGCAAAAAGACAGCGAATTAAGCGCCAGCTTTTTAGCACAACACGGTTACGCCCACACGTAATCGTCGATTTAAGGACACAGGCAATGCAATTAAACAGCGTTGAAGAAATCATCACCGACCTGCGCGAAGGGCGTATGGTGGTGCTGGTGGATGACAACAGCGAAAGCGACAACGAAGGCGTCGTGATGGTGGCAGCGGAGCGTGCAGGCGCCGCAGAAGTGAATTTTATGGCTCAGCAGGCGCGCGGTCTGGTCTGTCTGGCGCTTACCGAGGAACGCTGTAAAAAACTGAATTTACCGCCTATGGTCGCTGGTGCCGAGGGTGAAACAAGCCGTTTTACCCTGTCAATTGAAGCCGCCGTGGGGGTCACAACGGGTATCTCCGCTGCCGATCGCGCACGCACGGTGCAGGCTGCGGTCGCGCCCAATGCGGTGGCCGCCGACATTGTCCAGCCCGGGCATATTTTTCCCCTGACGGCGGCGCCGGGGGGGGTATTGACCCGAGCGGGGCACACGGAAGCGGCGTCGGATTATATGGCGCTGGCGGGCTTGTCACCCTTTGCGATGATGGCCGATGTGCTTACTGAAGAGGGCGAGCTGGCCGATGGCGCGGCGCTTGCGGAATTTGCGCGGCAACACGGTCTGAAAATCGGTACGATTGCGGATCTCATTGAGTTTCGAGCCCTCAATACCCGCACGATCGAGCGCATCCGCGAGGGCGACATCAATACTGTTCACGGGCCGTTCAAGCTCATAGGCTATCGCGATGAAATCACCCAGAATGTACACTTGGCTTTGTGCAAGGGCGACATTTGCGCCGACAAGCCCACGGTGGTACGCGTGCACACCGCATCGGCGCTACGGGACTTGTTGGGTACGCGCCTTCCTGGCGAAGAGAGCTGGGATATAAACGCCTGCCTCGCTTGTATTGCCCAAAGCGAGCGCGGTGTGCTGGTGCTGCTGAGTCGCACGGAAACACCGCAGCGGCTGCTTGAAAGCATTGATTGTGTGTTGGGCAACAACGCTGCAAAGCGCCGCAGCGTCAATACCGATGCGTATACGACGGTGGGGCTGGGTTCGCAGATTTTACGCGATTTAGGCGTGGGGCTGATACATTTGGTCGGCGCACCAGTAAAATATAACGCTATCTCAGGGTTTGGTTTGGAAGTGCTTGAGCATATTTCCACCAGTGCAACGGTTTAATCAACTAAGGATGACACAATGACAGATATCACCACTTTGGAAGGCCAGCTAACCGCCAATAAGGGCAAGTTTGCGCTGGTGGTTGGGCGTTGGAACAGTTTTGTGGTGGAGCACCTGCTGGAAGGCGCAATGGACGCTCTGCGTCGTCACGGTATTAGCGACAAGCAAATCAGTATCGTGCGCGTACCCGGCGCTTTTGAGATTCCCCTGGTGTGCAAAAAACTGGCCGCCACTGGCAAATACGATGCGATTGTCGCTCTCGGCGCGGTGATTCGCGGCGGTACGCCCCACTTTGACTACGTGGCGGGCGAATGTGTTAAAGGCATGGCACAGGTGGGGCTGGAATACGGTATTCCGGTCAGCTTTGGTGTGCTCACCGTGGATACCATCGAGCAGGCAATTGAGCGCTCCGGTACCAAGGCGGGCAACAAAGGTGAGGAAGCGGCGCTCTCCGCCCTTGAAATGGTGAACCTTATCAGCGAGATCGACAAATAGGCCATGAGCAAAAAACCGCACAATACTCAGGCTGCGAGGCGCCACAAGGCGCGTCACTATGCCATGCAGGCGCTTTATCAGTGGTATATGGCCGATGGCACGCTCGGTGATATCGAAGTGCAGTTTCGCACGGAATACGATTTTGCCAATGTGGATGTCGAATATTTTCAGGCCCTGTTACACGGTGTGCCCCAGCAGCTTGACGACATTGAAGCTGTTTTTGCGCCGCTGCTCGATCGCCCTGTCGACGAGTTAGACCCCATTGAGCGCACTCTGCTTCGCATGGGTGTTTACGAGTTGCAAGAGCGGATTGATGTGCCCTATCGCGTGGTGATTAACGAGTCTGTATCCCTGGCAAAAAAATTTGGTGCCACCGATTCGCACAAGTTTATTAACGGCGTATTGGATGCGGCAGCGCGTCGCCTGCGAAAAGCGGAAATTAACGCGGGGCGTTGATGGCGGTATCAGAATTTGAATTGATCGCCAGATATTTTTCGGGCGTGGGCGACAGTTCAGATGTTGCGGTCAGTACGGGTGATGACTGCGCGATAATGCGTGTTCTGCCCGATGAGCGCATGGTGATTTCCGTTGATACCGCCGTCGAAAGCGTGCATTTTTTACCGGATACCGACCCCAAGGATCTGGCTTGGCGCGCTGTTGCCGTGGCTGCCAGTGATTTGGCGGCGATGGGTGCAAGGCCGCTGGGTATGACTATCGCGCTCACCCTGCCAGAGGCCGATGAAAACTGGTTGGCGGCGTTTTCCCAAGGTTTGAGAAGCGTCAGCGAGGCTTTGTGCCTGCCCTTAGTTGGCGGTGACACGACGCGCGGCTTTCTTACCGTTACTGTGCATGTTTTGGGCGCGGTGGCATGTCGACGTACCGTATCGCGATTATTTGCAACAGCGTTTTTTAAGACCCCAGCCGCGCCTTGAGCTGGGCCGGCAAATACTTGATAGCGCCACGTCGGCAATTGATATTTCTGATGGTTTACTCGCCGACGCGGGGCATATCTGCCGCGCTTCCGCTGTGGGCATGATACTGGATAAAGAGGCTCTGCCTTTATCTGAGGCATTGACAACCCATTCGCACAAAGCCCAGGTTCTGCAGTGGGCATTGACCGGTGGCGACGATTACGAATTGTGCTTTACCCTGCCCGCACATGTGCCCGTGCCCGAAGCCTGTACGGTCATTGGTGAAGTGGTAGCCGGTGATTCTGTTATCTGCGAAGGTGCTGAGGATGTTCGACCCGGTTATCAGCATTTTTGATTTCTATTCGTTTTACATGAAAATGCCTCTTGAGCAGTCGGTTTTTTGATCAAGGTTTATCATACGGAGCCAAAAAAAATGGACACACTGCCCAAACTAAAGCCCTTTACATCCCCGTGGCAATTCCTCGCCACTGGTTTCGGTAGTGGTTTGTCGCCGAAAGCACCGGGCACGGTGGGGACACTTGTCGCCGTGCCGTTGTATTTTGCCTTAACACAATTGCCACTGTGGGCCTACGGTCTCGTCGTCATTTTTGCACTGGGAATCGGAGTCATTATCTGCCAGCGGGCCAGCGATGAATTGGGCGTGCACGACCACCCAGGCATTGTGTGGGATGAATTTGTCGGCTTATGGATTGCCTTATTCGCTGCACCAGATGGGCTGCATTGGGTGTTGGTCGGGTTTTTGCTGTTTCGTTTTTTCGATATCGTAAAACCGCCGCCTATTGGTTATTTCGACAAACAGGTGCACGGCGGCACGGGTATTATGATAGACGATATCATTGCAGGCATTGCAGCGTGTTGTTGTTTGCAGCTATTGGCGGCGAAACTCAGGATAGAACAAAGGGGAACCGTCGGTGAAAAAAGGCATTATTTTTGCGGGTGTTATCGCGTTTAGTTTTGCGGCTAATGTCTACGCGGATAACATGCAGTATTGCGCGGGTATCCAAAGCGATGCCAAGCGCTTACAGTGCTACGATAATTTGGCGGAAAAACAAAAAGCTGCGCAGGACGCGCTTCTAACAAATGCTATCGCCAGCGAATTTATTGGTCCGCCAGCGCGAAAACGCAATTGGTATCAGCGCCGTATCGCCGCTGAGAAAAAAGGCTCGGAAAACCCCTGGGTGATCATCCCTCACTTAAGGAACTATATTTTGCCTGTGACCTACAGTCACCGCCCCAACGAGGGCAAATGGCTGGAGATGTTCTCGGAATCTGCAATGGATAGCTACGAGGCCAAGTTTCAATTAAGTCTTAAAGCGCTGGTGTGGAATGACGTTTTGAATTCCAGCAGTGATTTATGGGTGGCGTATACGCAGGAGAGCTGGTGGCAGGTGTACAACTCCGATGAGTCCGCGCCATTTCGCGAGACCAATTATCAACCCGAGCTGATTCTGTCTCACGATACGGATTATAATTTTCTAGGGGTGAACTTATCTCAGGTAGCGCTGAGCTTGAATCACCAATCCAATGGTCGCAGTGAGCCCCTGTCGCGCAGTTGGAACAGGGTTATCGGCTCGGTGGTATTTGAGTACGACAATGTGGCCCTCGCCCTGCGCGCCTGGTATCGCATCCCCGAACACGACGACGATAACCCGGAAATAAACTACTACATGGGTTACGGCGATCTTACCGGTATCTGGCGCAATAATGGTCATCAGGTAACCGTTAATCTGCGTAATAATCTGCGCAGCGACAACGTGGGCGCGGTGCAGGTCGACTGGACTTTCCCCATCAGTAATCGGTTCAAAGGCTATATCCAGTACTTCAATGGTTACGGTGAAAGCCTGCTGGATTATGATGTGTTGAGCCAGCGTATTGGTATCGGCATTGCCCTGACCGATGTGCTTTAACCCGGATATTTCACCAGTACGGCGGCTACTCTACTATTATTCATTAAAAATCAATGAGTTATGTAGTGAATAGCAACAAAAGCCAATGTGCAAACTGTGCCTAAATGGAATATCCGGGATAGTATGCTCAGATCGTCGGGCTATTCCACGTCGCCAGTACCGCCGCTTTGGGAGTGAGGGCGATGGCGGGGAAAAGAGCGTCGCCGTCGTTGCTGATGGCGTTACCAAGCAGGGTTGAAAGTGGTGCAATACCTTGCAGGTAGAGCGTCGCGACGATGATTTGCGGGCCGCAGCCAGGCAGGAAGCCGATCAATATGCCAATCAGCGGCGCCAGTGCGCCCGCGCCGACGAAAAGCCCCTGTAGCGATAAACCGGTGTAGTGCACAGTCAGCTCAAACGCGGCGAAGGCCAGTGCCACCCACACCATAATAAAATTGGTGTCGTGAATGACCTGCTGCATAACCCCCTGTGAGGCCGTTGGGATCGCCTCTTTGATGTTGGTGAGGTCTTCCTGCTGAGCCACGCTGTCCTCGGCAACCAGGCTTTTATATGAGTCCTGCAGTGGCAGAAACGCCCACATCAGAATGCCCAGGATTGCCGCGCTCGCACCGAGTACGAGGGGAAGCTCAATACTGTGGCCAAAAAGCTCGATGGCGGGAATGTCCATTTGGAAGGCGGACGCCAGCGTTAACGGCAGGGTGGCGATCAGCAGCGCCGTCCACAGGAACAGCTGTGGAGCAGGTATTGGCTGCAAGCAGAGACAATTGTCCTCGCTTTGTTCCGTATTGGGTGCGTGGGAGAGAAATTCCGGGGGATGGGTAAGCCATATCACCGCGCCCGAAAGTATGCCAACAATCAGGCCGGTGCTTATCACCAGCAGCCCGGTCATTGGGGCTTTGGCCAGTAGTAAAAATGCCGCATCGCCCATGGTGGCGACCAGCACCGTGACCACGGCGGCGAAAGGCAAATGTCCCGCTGCGTATTGTGAGACCACTATGATTGCGCCGCCACAGCCCGGCAGCGCGCCTAAAAACGCCGAGATACTGAGCATTTTTGCCGGATGAGCTTGTTCTAATGTAGTGATATCGAAGCCAAAACGCCGCTCCAGAGCGTAATAGACATACAGTGTGGCGGCCACGAATACACCCACGTTGACGTAGGCATCGGCCAGCGCGCCAAGCAGCAGCGCTCGCACGCCGCCATCAAGGGCAAAAATTGCCAATAAGCCCAGAGGTATTACCAGGCGGGCATGGGTTTCGGGCAGGGCGATGCCGCGGATGCTTAGAACGTTATTGAACATGGCTTGTTCGCTAATGAGAATCATTTGCGCGAATTCTAGGGGAGATGCCAGGGCTTTTCAAGTCGCTGTTGGTTCTGCCTCACGGCCGCAGCGATGTTACTTCAATCAATGGGTGGCAGAGTGATGCCCGCTTGCTGCATGACTTGGGCGAACGCTTCGTCCACCTGTCTGAGTGTGGCGTAGTCCCGAGTGCCTCGACTGAGTAGACGCAGGCAGCCCGGCTGTGCCTCGCCGAGCAAAACCGGCGTGTTCTGTGGCGGCTGGTGCGGCTCGCCGCGCAGCGCTGCGTATTCCTGGGTCAGCTCGTGGTAGCGCGTTGCCATCTGTGCGCCGCCGCCGGTGGTGACGCCGCCGTGAATCTGGTGAAAACAACCTTCGCCGAACAAGTGATATAAGGTGATGTCCTTTGCGTCGCAGCAGCGCTTGTAGAAATCCAGATTGGCCAGTCCGCCACCCGCGGAGCAAAAGCCCTCATCGTAGCCGCCCACTTCCTCATACAATGTGCGCGGCACAACAATGCAGTTGGATTCAGCCAGTGGTGCCACCCAGCCGTATTTCGACGAACCCGCGAGGCTTGCGATATCAAACAGGCGATAGCCGTCATGGGGCCAGTTGATTGAGGCCAGTAAGCGATCTTCCAAAGCCTGATGATAACCGTGCTCGCTGGCAAGGCGTTGGTGGGCGGGCCCGAGATGAAAGCCCAGCACGCTGACCACTGCTCGTTGGCTCAAATGAAATGCCTGCTTCGACCAATGCAAAATCCCGGGCGAGAGTATCCGCGCACCATCGATAACAACGGCGATATGTGAGCCGCGGGCCTGCTTCGCGGCCATGTTGATCGCAGGAACCGGTGAGGGGCTGGCATCGTCAATACGCAACAGGCGAAACTGTGAACCAAAGGCTTGAATATTCGCGGCATCAAGCGGCTCCGGGGAGCCGTTATCCACCACAATAACCTCATAGTTTATATGGTCGCTGCCGTGTTGATACTGTGCCTGCAGGGACTGCAAGGTGCGTGGAATTTCTCGTCCCATATCGTAAGCCACCACAATGAAACTGATGCAAAATGGTTTTGCGGCGCTGTGGCGGCGAAAAAACTGGCGCATAGATTGAAAAAATTCCTGAAAGATTGCTTATCTTAACAGGAATGCGGGTGACCGTTTAAGCGGTTTGTGGGAAACTTGCAGGCAGGAAATAACCGGCGGGTTATATCTCCATCAGGTAATTGCGGGAGCTCACCATTATGCAAAACGTCGTTATTCTCGGCATGCATCGCTCGGGAACATCGATGCTGGCGGCGTATTTATGCCAGGCTGGTTTATCTGCTGGCGCGCCACATGAATTGCTGCCGGCGCAGACAGATAACCCCGAGGGCTTTTATGAGCGTTTGGATGTGGTTGCCTGTAACGACCAAATGCTCGCCGCGCGCGGTGGAAGCTGGATGCAGCCGCCCGTTGTGGATGCGTTTTTGCAAGATGACGAAGTGCAAAAACTGAAAGATGTTATTGCAGGGCTGCCCGAATCCTATGTGTTAAAAGATCCGCGTATGATGCTCACCTGGCCGCTTTGGCGCGAGCATATTACGGAGGCCGTGGTTGTTTATTTATACCGTGAACCCCTGGCGGTGGCGCATTCCTTACAGCGTCGCCACGGTTTTCCTCTGAGCTATGGTCTGGCGCTGTGGGAGTATTACAATGCCAGCGCGCTGCAGACCTTGGCCGGCAGTCATGTTTTGTATCTGGCCTATGAAGATATTGCAAGCGACCCAGAGCGTGTGCTTGGACGGTTAATCGGCGACTTATCAGCACGCGGCGTGAAGTGCAAAGCGCCACCCGGTGTTAATTTTAACGCCAGGCTCAATCATGCTCCAGGTATTGAAGACGGCCAGGTATTGTTAAGCGATAGTCAGCGCCAATTACAAGCTTACAGTGAAAATCTGAAAAAGCAGGGTTTTAAGCAGGCACCGCCTTTTTTTCAGCCGCAGGTGCTGCGCTGTCGCTTAATGGATTTTGCCACCGCGTTTGCGCCCTTGGGTG
>PDSN01000015.1 GCA_002748505.1 Gammaproteobacteria bacterium
GAACAAGCAAAGCTTGATCTGGCTAAGGCTCGGCAACGCTCACCGCTGGAATGGGAGCTCGGTATAAAACACGACCAAAGCGCCGATGATACCCTGCTGATGGCCGCACTGTCCTGGCAACTTGGCACAGGCAAACGCCAGCAAAGCAGCATTGCCCAAAACCGTGCCGAGCAGGCACTGGCGCGGCAGGACCGAGACCGGGCGAAACTGCAGCTCTACCAGCAACTGTTCAACGCCTACTCCCTGCGCGAGACCCATCTTAGCAGCGCGAAGCACCTGCAAAGCAGTGTTATTCCACTGCGCAAAAAAACACTGCAACTGGCCAGGCAAGCTTACGAGCAGGGGCGAGACAGCTACCAGGATTGGCACATCGCTCAAGAGGAGCTGCGACAGGCCCGGCAACAACTGATCGACAGCGCCGCCGCAGCCCATGCACAACAAGCTATTATCGATCAGCTCACCGGCGCCACGTTCAAATACATAGAGGCCGCAATACCATGATACGAATGCATCGAACACTGCCCTACCTGCTCGTCCTCTGGCTTGCCGCTGCCAACACGGTAACCCTTGCCGAGCACGAGCACGACGAAGAAGACGGCGATGAAAATCGGGAAATACACTTAAGCGATAAACTGGCAAAAGCCATCGATATCAAAACCGATACGGCGCAAAGCCAGGTGCTGCACCGCACCATCACCAGCTTTGGCACCTTGCAACTCGGCGCCGATCAGCTCAGTCACGTGCGCGCCCGTTTCCCCGGCATGTTGCGCAGCGTGAGTGTGGATGTTGGCGACAGGGTCAGCGCGGGTGATGTGATGGCGGAAGTGGAATCTGACAGCAGCTTGAAAAACTACACTCTGGAAGCGCCCATTTCCGGAACGATTATTCAACGTCACGCCAACCGCGGTGAATCCGCGCGCGAGCAAATCCTGTTCACCATTGCAAGCTACGACCAGCTCTGGGCGGAGCTGCGCATTTATCCCGAACAGCTTGACCGGGTAAGCGCTGGACTTACCGCACATATCGTCGCCCAGGGTAGAGAGCTTATCAGCTCTGTCAGCCACGTTATTCCGGTGATCGACAAGCCCTATAAGATCGCCCGGGTCAGCGTGAACAACAGCGTCGCCTCCCTGTCTCCGGGGTTGATGGTCGAAGGACACATCGTGCTCGACGAAGATGCTGTGGCGCTGGCCGTGCACAACAGTGCCCTGCAAAAAGTGGACGAACAACTCGGCGTTTTTGTGAAAGACCATGACCACTACCGCTTTACCCCGGTGCTTACAGGTCGAGCGGATGACCGCTATACAGAAATATTGCAGGGACTCAAAGCCAACGATGTCTATGTCTTTCACAACAGTTATGTGCTCAAAGCAGAACTTGAAAAATCCACCGCAGGACACAGTCATTAGGACACATTATGATTGACTCGATCATTCGCACCGCCGTCGAGCGACGGATTTTGATGTTGTCTTTGGGGCTACTCATCATTGTTACGGGCTGGCTCAGCCTACAAAAGCTTCCCATCGACGCGGTACCCGACATCACCAATGTGCAGGTGCAAATCAACACTGTGGCGCCGGGTTATTCGCCGCTTGAAGTAGAGCAGCGCATCAGCTACCCGATAGAAACTGCGCTGTACGGCCTGCCGGGGCTCAGTTATTCGCGTTCATTGTCGCGCTACGGCTTGTCGCAGGTCACCGCCGTGTTTGAGGAAGGCACGGACATTCTCACCGCCAGAAATCTGGTGAATATTCGCCTCGCCACGGTAAGCGATGAACTGCCCGCGGGGCTGACACCCCAGATGAGCCCCATTTCCACGGGGCTCGGTGAGATATTCATGTATACCGTGCAGGCTGAACCCGGCAGCACACAGGCAGACGGACAGCCCTGGGATGCCACTGCACTGAGGGAGGTACAGGACTGGATTATCAAACCGCAACTGGCGCAGGTCAAAGGGGTTATCGAGGTAAACAGTATCGGCGGGCATACCAAGCAATACCATGTAAACCCCGACCCCGCCAAACTGCTGTATTACCAGATATCCATTGCCCAGCTAAGCAAGGCATTGAGTGCAAACAATGATAACCGAGGCGCGGGTTATATAGAACGCAATGGCCAGCAGTTGCTGGTGCGCTCCCCCGGCCAACTGCGCAGCATAGACGATATCAAGCAGGTGATTGTGACGGAGCACAACAGTGTTCCTATCCGGGTTGGCGATATTGCCGACATCAGCATCGGCAATGCGCTGCGCAGCGGCGCCGCGCTGTTCAATGGTGAGGAAACAGTACTTGGCACGGCGATGATGCTAATGGGTGAAAACTCGCGCGTCGTCGCCCGAGCCATCGCCAAAAAATTAGACGCGCTGCAAAGCTCACTGCCTGAAGGTGTCAGCGCCACTGCCGTTTACGACCGTACCACGCTCATCAACAAAACCATTAACACGGTAACAAAAAACCTGCTGGAAGGTGCGCTGCTGGTCATTGTTATTTTATTTCTGATGCTGGGCAATTTACGCGCCGCGCTCATCACTGCGGCGGTGATTCCACTGGCGATGTTAGCCACAATTAGCGGCATGGTACAGACACGGGTTTCAGCAAACCTGATGAGCCTCGGCGCATTGGATTTTGGACTGATCGTCGATGGCAGCATTATCATCGTGGAAAACACGCTTCGCCGTATGGCACAGGCGCAACAAAATGGCGCACTGGATATTCAACAACGCAGCAAAGTGGTTTTTCAGGCCACCAAAGAGGTTATCAAACCAAGCGTCGTGGGTATCGCCATCATCACGGTGGTTTACGTACCGATTTTTACCCTGACCGGCGTGGAGGGAAAAATGTTCCACCCCATGGCAATTACCGTGGTCATGGCTCTGCTCGCTGCAATGTTGCTGTCCCTGACAGTGGTGCCCGCCGCACTCGTGTTATTACTCAACAAACCCCTCAAACTAGGTGACAAATCGGGTATCGATTTTGCCAGAGTGCAGTATGAAAAAGCCCTGACCGCCGTACTGAAAAAACCCTTGGGCGTTATCGGTATCGCTATAGCCTGTTTTATCGCCAGTGTGGCTCTCTTAAACAGACTGGGCTCAGAATTTGTACCACAGCTCAATGAAGGCGACTTCGCGGTGCAGAGCATCCGCATCTCTGGCACAGGGCTTGAGCAATCCATCGCCATGCAGCGTTATATCGACAAACAGGTCGCCACGCGACCCGAAGTGGCGCACGTCTTTAGCCGCATCGGCACAGCGGAAGTTGCCACCGACCCCATGCCCCCCGGTATCGCCGACGGCTATGTCATATTAAAACCCAGAGCCGACTGGCCAAACCCCG
>PDSN01000077.1 GCA_002748505.1 Gammaproteobacteria bacterium
ACAACTTGAAACAACGCAATGGAGCTGGCGAGAGGAATCGAACCCCCGACCGGCTGATTACAAGTCAGCTGCTCTACCTACTGAGCTACGCCAGCCATACACGTTGCATTGCGCGCAGCCAGTGAACCAGCGCTTGCGCGAAGTGAGGGCGGCAATTCTAGTCAAAGCGGTGCAATCTTGCAAACGGTTTAGCTAATTTTTTTGTTTTTTGCCGCCAGCGCCATTTGCGACAAACCTTCAAACACCAGGTCTTCCACATACTTGCCGCCACCGAGAAGTTCACCCAGCACCCTGCCCGCACCGCCGCACAGCACAAGCTGGTCAAAGTTCAGGCCCTCCCGTTGCAATATCAGCGCCACGGCACCGCACTGTGCCAGGGCAACCCCGTGACGCACGGCTTCAGCGGTGGATGTACCCGGCGTAAGCGCGTAATCGACCGCGCGCGTATAACGCACCTTTTGCGTATCGCGCAGCAGCGCACCCTCCATCAAGGCCACGCCGGGAATGATAAACCCGCCCTCGTGCTCACCAGTAGCGGCCACCAGGTCGATGGTGAGCGCAGAACCCGCATCGACCACGCAAAACCGCCCCGCCATTCGCTGTTGCGCCGCCAACATGGCCAACCAGCGATCAACGCCCATGCGATGAGGCTGCGCGTAACTGTTCTTCAAAGTACCGGTTTGGGCGGACGTGCGCGCAAACCAGGGGGAGACCTGCCACCGCTTGCGCAGCGCAGCGACCAGTGCCCGCTCGTTATCGGCATTGGCAACGCTGGCAATCCAAATATCGCTCAAAGACTCACTGCAGCTCAACAGCGCTTGTTCGCTGGCGCTATCGTCGGTGAGCTTACCACGCGCAAGCACCGTATCGGGCGCGCGCAAGTCTATCAGACGCCATTTTGCGCTGCTGTTACCCACATCGAGCTGCAAACACAAATCAGGCATCGGCGGCGTCGCGCATGGAAATTTCTCCACCCAAAAACGGCTGCACGCCCGCACTGGTTTCCAGCAACAATGCGCCGCGCTCGTCCACACCGCTTGCGATACCCGTCACGACCTGTTCACCGATAATGACCTGCACAGACGAGTCGGCAAAAGCATCCCGCGCCCGCCAGCGCTCCCGCCAGGGGGCAAAGCCGGTTTCATCCCAATGGGCCAGCAGGGGCAGGACGCGACTTAGTATGGCCGCCAACACCTCGTTGCGCGAAGGCAGCTTACCGGGGTGCATACTGGCCAAATCTGTCCAGTTCTGCTCAATGGCAGTGGCCTGCTCAGGAGGCATATTGACGTTCAGGCCAATACCCACCACTACCTGACAAACGCCCGAGGCATCACCGCTCATTTCGATCAACACACCACCGAGTTTTGCGCGCTTGTACATGAGGTCATTTGGCCACTTGAGGGTTACACCATCGATACCGCAATCACCCAGCGCTTCAGCAATTGCCACCCCTACAGCGAGGCTTAACCCCTCAAGGCTGGCCGCACCGCGGTTGAACTGCCAGCCCAGAGACACATAGATATTGCGCGCAAACGGGCTGACCCAGTCCCGACCGCGTCGCCCGCGTCCAGCATCTTGCTGTTCGGCACTGCAGACACAGCCGGACATCGCACCTTCCGCCATTTGTCTAAGCACATAAGCGTTGGTGGAATCCACGGTCTCCAGAATATCGAACGAACTCAAACAGGCCGCGGCTTCCGGTTTTAACAAGCTGACAAGCCGTGGCTCATCGAGTAAATCCAGGCCACCGACGAGACGATAACCCTGTACTTTGGATGATTCCACCTGCAAACCGAGTTCATCCAAACGCTGCAATTGCTTCCACACTGCCGTGCGGGAAACGCCCAGGACATCCGCCAATTCCTGACCAGAGTGAAACTCGCCATCGGCTAACAGGGGGAGTAAATCAGTTTTGGGCATGGCTTCTCGCCTCTTATCGCTGTCTTTTTGCACTCGAACTAAAGTGTATCAAACTTAGGCCGCCAACTCCTGTATCGATATAACCCGCGACATTTATCACAGTGCTGACAGCGCTTGCAATAACAGCCCATCGTAAAGCGTAACGGCAAATATATCACGGCCACATTCACCGCCAGAGCACACGAGCCGAGGGCTGTTGCAGTCGCCGCCTGCACCTGGCCCGAAACGACAACCACACCCCTGCGAGGCCGCAAAACAAGCACCCAAATCGGCTGTTTAACCCGGATATTTCACCAGTACGGCGGATACTCTACTATTATTATTTACTGGTGAAACATCCGGGTTAACCGACCAAACAAACACCGCTCCCACAATCCCGCCATCGCCGGGCAAAAATCCTCTTGACACATCATTACGTTTACGTAAACTACCCTTATTAATCATCATAATTTAAAAGGCAGCTATGTCGGCATTTCACACCATATCAGAGCTCGCCAAAGAATTTGACGTCACCACGCGTACGATTCGCTTTTACGAGGAGCAGGGTTACGTCAAACCCAGGCGCGAAGGCACGAAACGTCTGTTTTCCGATGCTGATCGCGTCCGTATCAAGCTTATTTTACGGGGCAAGCGCCTCGGCATGAGCCTCAAAGAAAGCGTGGAAATTATCGACCTCTACCAGCGCGACGACAGCAGTAATCAGCAACAGCTCAGCACCTTATTGACCACGATCAACGAGCGCCGCGACAGATTGCTGCAACAGCAGCGCGATATTACCGAAATGCTCGACAGCCTCGATGAGGTGCGAGCGCTGTGTGAACAGAATTTATCAACGACTCAAAAAAAGGAAGGATAACAGGATGAACGCCGCATACCCTACTCTCAACTTCGGCCTTGGTGAAGACATTGATATGCTGCGCGACGCTGTGTATCAAATGTGCCAAAAACACATTGCCCCACAGGCCGCAGAAATCGACAAAACCAACGATTTTCCCAAAGACCTCTGGCGCGTGTTTGGCGACATGGGGCTGCTGGGTATTACCGTAGAAGAAGAATTTGGCGGCAGCGGCATGGGTTATCTCGCCCACTCCGTGGTCATGGAAGAAATCTCCCGCGCTTCGGCTTCGGTGGGCTTATCCTATGGTGCGATGTCCAATTTATGTCTTAACCAGCTCCGCAAAAACGGTTCACAGGCGCAAAAAGAGAAATACTTACCAAAACTGTGTAGCGGTGAGCACATAGGCGCGCTGGCGATGTCTGAACCCGGCGCGGGCTCGGACGTAATGAGCATGACCCTGCAAGCGCGCAAAGATGGCGACAGCTATGTCTTAAATGGCGCGAAAATGTGGATTACCAACGGCCCGGACGCCGATGTCTACATCATCTACGCCAAAACCGACCCCAACGCCGGCTCCAAAAGTGTCAGCGCATTTATTGTCGAGCGCGACACACCCGGGTTCTCTCGCTCTCCCAAACTCGACAAACTCGGCATGCGGGGTTCCAACACCTGCGAACTGGTGTTTGAAGACGCCCGCGTACCCGCCGAAAACTTAATGCGCAACGAAGGCGATGGCGCGGCGATCTTGATGTCCGGCCTGGATTACGAACGCACCGTGTTATCCGGCGGCCCTGTCGGCATTATGCAAAACTGTGTTGACGAGGTGCTTCCCTATCTGCACGAGCGCAAGCAGTTTGGCAAATCCATCGGTGAATTCCAGTTGATGCAGGGCAAACTTGCTGATATGTACGCCGATCTGAACGCATCGCGCGCGTATTTGTACGCCGTCGCTGGTGCTTGTGATCGCGGCGAAGAGACCCGCCAGGACTGCGCCGCAGTGATTTTATACACCGCCGAGCGCGCCACGCAAATGGCGCTGCAGACCATTCAGGCGCTTGGCGGTTTCGGTTACACCAACGATTCAAATGCTGGACGCCTGCTGCGCGATGCGAAACTCTACGAAATTGGCGCAGGCACATCGGAAATTCGCCGCATGTTGATTGGGCGTGAACTGTTTAAAGCCACGCGCTAGGAGCCCATTATGCGTGTTATTCAATCTACGATAAACACCCGCGACGCTGCATTTATTGCCAACGCCGAGCACATGCAAACCCAGGTAGACGATCTTAAAAAAGTCGTGGCCGAAATTGCCCTGGGTGGCAGTGAAAAAAGCCGTACACAGCATGTAGCGCGCGGCAAATTACTGCCCCGCGACCGTTTGGACGGTTTGCTGGATCCCGGCTCGCCATTTTTGGAGTTATCGCAACTCGCGGCCTATAAAGTGTACGAAGATAATGTACCAAGCGCCGGCATCATCACCGGTATTGGCCGTATCGCCGGCACTGAGTGCATGATTTTTGTCAACGATGCCACGGTGAAGGGCGGCACTTATTATCCGCTGACAATTAAAAAGCAGGCGCGAGCCCAGACCATTGCCGAGCAAAATAATCTACCCTGTGTGTACGTGGTGGATTCCGGTGGTGCATTTTTACCACTGCAGGCGGAAGTATTCCCCGATCGCGAACATTTTGGCCGCGCGTTTTACAATCAGGCGCGCATGTCTTCCAAGGGCATCGCGCAGATTGCAGCGGTAATGGGTTCTTGCACCGCTGGCGGGGCCTATTTGCCCGCCATGGCCGATGAGTCAATCATCGTAAAAGAACAGGGCACCATTTTCTTAGGTGGCCCGCCGCTGGTAAAGGCCGCCACAGGTGAAGTGGTAAGTGCAGAGGAATTAGGCGGCGCGGACGTGCACTGTCGCAATTCCGGCGTTACTGACCACTACGCCAATAACGAGGAGCACGCGCTGGCGCTGACACGCAATGAGGTATCGCGCCTGAACCGCATCAAGCCTCAGACGGTGGACATTCAAAAACCCGTGCCCCCCAAATATGACCCCAAAGAGCTGTACGGCATTATTCCAAAAGATACTCGTCAGCCTTTCGATATTCGCGAAGTCATTGCCCGCCTGGTCGATGGCTCTGAATTTGATGAATTCAAAGCGCTTTACGGCTCCACCCTGGTTTGTGGCTTTGCCCGTCTGCACGGTTATCCGATCGGCATTATCGCCAACAACGGTATTTTGTTTGGCGAATCCGCCGAAAAAGGCGCCCACTTTATCGAACTGTGTTCCCTGCGCAAAATCCCCTTGGTATTTCTACAGAACATCACAGGCTTTATGGTGGGCAAGCAATACGAGGCGGGAGGCATCGCCAAACACGGTGCAAAAATGGTGCATGCGGTCGCCTGTACCAATGTGCCTAAATTTACCGTGGTGATTGGTGGTTCATTCGGCGCGGGCAACTACGCCATGTGTGGCCGCGCCTACGAGCCGCGCTTTATGTTTATGTGGCCCAACGCGCGTATTTCCGTGATGGGTGGCGAGCAGGCCGCCGGCGTGCTCAGTACCGTAAAGCAGGATCAATTAGCGCGCCAGGGTAAGTCTATGGATGACGCTGAAGAAGCCGCGTTTAAACAGCCCATTTTGGATATGTACGAGCATCAGGGTCACCCCTACTACGCCAGCGCCAGATTGTGGGACGACGGTGTTATCGACCCAGTAGACACCCGCGAAGTGTTGGCACTCAGTATTTCCGCTGCACTAAACGCACCAATTGAAGACACGCAATTTGGCGTTATTCGCATGTGAGGCTGCCCATGAACCAACCAGACACTATTCTAACCAGCATTGATGCGCGCGGCGTAGCAACGGTCACGCTCAATAACCCGGAAAAGCACAACGCCTTTGATGACGTTTTGATACAGGCCCTCACCCAGAGTTTTGAGGACATAGCCAACAACGACGATGTGCGGGTGATGATCCTGGCCAGTAATGGCCGCAGTTTTTCAGCGGGGGCAGACCTTGGCTGGATGAAACGCATGGTCAATTACAGCTATGACGACAACCTGCAGGATGCCCGTGAGCTGGCGCGCATGTTAAAAACACTGGCCGAGATGCCACAGCCCACCATTGCCGCGGTACAAGGCGCGACCTTTGGCGGCGCCGTGGGTCTGGTCAGTTGTTGCGATATGGCACTGGCCAGTGAGCGCGCTGTGTTCTCACTGTCCGAAGTCCGTATCGGCTTGATTCCCGCGACGATTGGCCCCTATGTTGTCAGAGCCATTGGCGAGCGCGCATCAAGGCGCTATTTTATGACCGGCGAGCGCTTTCGAGCCAACACCGCTTATCACCTTGGGCTTGTTGCAGACGTTGTGGCGCCCGAGGATTTGGATAGCGCCGTGCAAAACGAAGTAAACAGCATCTTAGCATGTGGCCCGCAAGCGGTGCGCGCGGCCAAAAATCTGGTCAACGAAATTGGCGGAAAAGCCATTGACGACAAGCTCATCGAATACACCTGTGAGCGCATAGCCACGATTCGCGCCAGCGATGAGGCGCAGGAAGGTTTAGGTGCTTTTTTAGAAAAACGCAGTCCCGCTTGGCTACAAAACGAGGATGACACGAATGTTTAATAAATTACTGATTGCCAACCGCGGCGAAATTGCCTGCCGTGTTATCCACACTGCCCGTGAGATGGGTATTACCACCGTCGCCGTCTATTCCGATGCCGACCAGAGTGCACTGCATGTGGAACTGGCCGACGAGGCGGTTTATTTGGGGCCGGCCGCAGCAAAGGACTCCTATCTGCGCAGCGACCTTATTTTACAGATAGCAAAGGATACCGGCGCCCAGGCAATTCACCCCGGGTATGGTTTTTTATCTGAAAACGCCGACTTTGCCCGGCAATGTAAAGAGGCCGGTGTGGTATTCGTAGGGCCGAGCGCCGAGGCAATTTCGGCGATGGGTTCAAAATCCAATGCCAAAGTCATTATGGAAAACGCCGGTGTGCCCCTGGTGCCCGGCTATCACGGTGACGACCAAAGCCCGCAGACCTTGAAAAAGGCCGCCGATGATATGGGCTACCCCGTGCTGCTAAAAGCCACCGCCGGTGGTGGTGGCAAGGGGATGCGCCAGGTTGAACACAGCGATGCATTTGACGATGCACTGGCAGCAGCCAAACGCGAAGCGCTGGCCAGCTTCGGCGACGATGATATGCTGGTCGAGAAATACCTCACTCAGCCTCGACATGTAGAAGTGCAGGTGTTTTGCGACTCCCTGGGTAATGGTGTCTATCTTGCCGAGCGCGATTGTTCACTGCAACGCCGTCACCAAAAAGTTATTGAAGAGGCTCCCGCACCGGGTTTAAGCGATGCGCTGCGTGTGCAAATGGGCGAGGCCGCAGTGCAGGCGGCGAAGGCCATCAACTATTGCGGCGCTGGCACAGTGGAATTTTTATTGGATAAAACCGGCGAGTTTTATTTTATGGAAATGAACACTCGCCTGCAGGTGGAACATCCCGTTACGGAAATGATTACCGGGCAGGATCTGGTCAAATGGCAGTTGCAGGTCGCCGCTGGTGAACCGCTGCCTCTGGCGCAGGAACAGATTACCACTAACGGCCACGCCTTTGAGGCACGTATTTACGCCGAAGACCCGGCGAATGATTTTTTACCCGCCACTGGCACCCTGCATTTTTTACGCCCACCGGCACCGTCAGTGCATGTTCGCGTTGACACAGGTGTACGCGAGGGCGATGAAATCAGCGTGCATTACGACCCCATGATCGCCAAGCTCATCGTGTGGGATGAAAACCGCGAACGCGCGCTGGCTCGCCTGGCGCGCAGTTTGACGGAATATCGTATCGGCGGCACGGTCACTAACATCGACTTTCTCTACCGTTTGGCGAGCGCACAGCCGTTTATCGACCTGGATTTAGACACACGCTTTATCGAGCGCCATCACGAGCTGATATTCAAGGCCGATGACAGCGGCGACAAACTACTGTGTTTCGCTGCGCTGGCGGTATTGTTAAATCGCTATAAAAAGCCGCTGAAACATATCGCCAATGATCCATTCTCTCCCTGGCAGGAACACAATGCCTGGCGTCTTAACAAGCTGCATATGCACAAATTAACGCTGAACTATAAGGGCAGCGAACTGGCCGCACAGATTCTGCAGGACGGCGATAATTACCAAGTGACGATCAACGATGTTACCCAGACTATCTCTGTGACAGAAGGCTCGCAAGGCTGGCATTTTACTCAGGACGGTCATCGCCAAACGGTGCAATTGGCCAGTGGAGATGAGCATTGCACGCTTTATTGCGGCCCTCAACACATCACGTTTGAGGAAGTTCTGCCCGACACCGGTGAGCACGCCCTGGGCGACAATGCCAATGCGCTCTGCGCCCCCATGAATGGCACCATCGTTGCACTATTGGCAGAGCCTGGACAAAGCGTCGAAAAAGGTACGCCACTATTACTGATGGAGGCCATGAAAATGGAGCACAGTATTAACGCACCGGAGGATGGCAGTGTGGGCGAATTCTTTTACCAACCGGGCGAGCTGGTTGATGGCGGCGCGCCACTGCTCGATTTCCAGGCGGCAGCGGAGTAAATACTGTGATTGATACCAATAAGCCCGTTACCCTGGTAGAGGTTGGCCCGCGCGACGGCCTGCAAAATGAGAGCGGCCCTCTTAGCACCGAGGCGAAAATTGCACTGGTCAATGCGCTTGCGGAAGCTGGGTTGCGGGTGATTGAAACCGGCAGTTTCGTCAACCCCAAGTGGGTGCCGCAGATGCAAGATAGTGCCGAGGTGTTTGCGGGCATTCAAAGAAAACCTGACGTGCGCTACAGCGCCTTGACCCCGAATGTGAAGGGTTTTGAGCGCGCCATCGCCGCGGGCGCCGACGAAGTGGCGGTTTTTGGTGCAGCGTCGGAGGCATTTTCGCAAAAAAACATCAATTGCTCTATCGCCGAAAGCCTGACCCGTTTTGAAGAGTTAATGAGCCTCGCTAAACAGCACAATATGCCCGTGCGCGGCTATGTGTCCTGTGTTTTAGGCTGCCCCTATCAGGGTGAGGTCTCACCCGAAGCGGTGCTTGAGGTAAGTGCGCAGCTGTTGGAAATGGGCTGCTACGAAATCTCCCTCGGCGATACCATCGGCACCGGCAATGCGGGTTCGATGGCGCAACTGTTGAGCGTTCTGCTAAAAACCATTCCCGCAGAAAAACTCGCCGTGCACTGTCACGACACCTACGGTCAGGCGCTTGCCAATATCTACGTGGCGCTTGAGCACGGTATTCGCACTGTCGATACCTCGGTGGCGGGCTTGGGCGGATGCCCCTATGCGCACGGGGCTTCGGGCAATGTCGCCACGGAAGATGTGCTCTATATGCTCCAGGGTCTGGGTTTTGATACGGGGATTGATCTTCGCGCGCTGATTCTCGCAGGACAGGCTATCAGCGATGCGCTTGAACGCCCTAATGGTTCACGCACCGCGCGTGCAATGCTGGAAAAGCTGGCGCAATAATAATCACTAATGCAACAGCAAAACCCGGTTTATCTGCGTACGCTTGCCGCCGTGCTGGTCGGTGTGTCGGGTTTTGCACACGTCGTTCAGCTCTGGTTTGTGCCACTTAGCGAGCCCGCCCTGCTTCGCGCTCTGTTTGGCGCGGTGTATTTGCTGGTTTGCATTGGGCTGCTGGGACTCTCTCAACTGGCTTTGCTACTGGGTATTCTCGCACCCATTGGCACCACTTTGTATCTCCTACAGGCCACAGGACTTGATGGCAATTGGCTGAGTTACGCCCAGGCAATACTCGACACAATCAGCGCTGGTCTTTGCGCCTGGCTGCTACACCTGTTCGCAGCCAAGCGGCGCTGAATCATCCGGGTTGGCAATCAGAAACAGCAGCACCAGTAGCGCTGCGTTAAGCGCCACGTAAATCATCACGCCGCTGTGCAGTGAAGACGGCAGGGCAAGCGCTGGCAGCGACACACCCGCCAGCAACACAAGCAAACGCGCGGCATCCAGAAACAGTGCCCTTGGGTTTGCATCCAACCACCAACCCGTGGAGGTGGCGCACCACAGCATGGACAGGGCCAAAAAACAGCCACCGGCATAGCTCAGCTCTGAAATTTCGAGTATTTTACCCAGGGTCGCCACGGCGATAAGCTGCAAAAACGCATAGCCAGAAACCAGGCGCGGCACGCTTGGATCAAAGCGTTGAAAACTCGCCAGGTCGTGTTTGGGAAGCGGAAACTGCGCGTTAACATCTGCGGGTCGCCAGCCGGTGCGCCCAATCAACACCCGCAACTTATCGCTGAGTTTTTTGGTATGCCATATATCCTTGGCCATATAGACATAAATATGCGTCAGGGCGGTAAAAGCACTAAAACTGCGGATGGGGCCGCGAATGCCGTACACACAGGGTTCCTCATCCAGCTCCTCCTGAAACGTACCGAACAGTCTGTCCCACAGGATAAAAATTCCACCATAATTTCTGTCGATATAGGTATCGTTTTGGGCGTGATGCACACGGTGGTTGGAGGGTGTTACAAATATCCACTCATACCAACCCAGCTTGGGCACATGACGGGTATGCACCCAGAACTGGTAAATCAGATTGATAGAACCAACGGACACCACAACCTCCGCGGGCACACCGCAGACAAACAGGGGAATGTAAAAAATCCAACTGAATAAAAACCCGGTAGAGGTCTGACGCAAAGCGGTGCTTAAGTTGTACTCTTCACTTTGGTGATGGGCGACGTGCGCCGCCCACAGAATTGTGCGCTCGTGCCCCAGGCGGTGCAGCCAGTAGTAGCAAAAATCGTAAAACACCAGGGCGAAAACCCAGGTTCCCCAATGGCTGGCGTTCATCTGCCAGAGGGAAAAATGCTGCACTATCATGTCGTATACAATAGCCGACACCCCGAGCACCACAAAACGTCGCGCCTGGCTCAAAATCCCCAACATTAAACTGCCCACCGTATCGTTAAGGCGGTAGGTATTGTGTTTTTGCGCAATGCCGTACCACAGCTCAACAATCATCGCGACAATAAAAAAAGGCACGGCGTAGGGTACGTAGTTCATTGCATAGTCCTTTAACCCGGATGTTTCACCAGTAAATGGTTTTTCGGGCTAGGCGTTAAGATCGGGGATCATTTCGTCCTTCAAACGCTCAATTGCATCCTTCAGGCGCAGTTTTTGCTTTTTCAGCCGTTGCAGGAGAATCTGGTTGCGGTAGGGAAAAGTGTACAGCTCGGTGATTTTATCATCCAGCGCCCGATGCTGATTTTGCAACATTAGCAACTGCATGCCCGGAGTGATAGGCTCATCACCGCTGGCACCGCTTTGCTTCGGCGCGCTGCCCGAGCCGTCTTTGGTTGGAATAGTCATGCGTTTTTCATTACATCAGCCGCTACTTGCTTAACTATACCGCAAAGTATCAGCCAGTCCTACTTTCCAAGGCCGCAAATGTGCTCCAGCCATGCTCTCGCGCGAAGGTTCGCCACAGTGGCGCAGCGGGGTCGGCAATCGCCAGAAAATGCGGGCTGTACAGGCTCTCGCGCGTGTTGTAGCGCAGTGGCACACCCTGCATATCCACCACACAACCACCAGCCGCTTCGAGCAGGGCCTGCCCTGCAGCAACGTCCCATTCGCAACAGGGTAAATAGCGTGGGTAGCAATCGGCCACGCCGTCTGCCAACTGGCAAAATTTCATCGCGCCGCCGCTGCTTAGCACATCGAGCTCCGGCTTCTGGGTTTTACACCACCGCATAAACCGCTGCTGTGTCTGCGGGCAGGCACCTTGGCGACTGCCGCAAATCACCAACTGGTCCGCAAGTGCTCGCGCGCATAGATCGCGGGGCTCAGCGTCGCTGCCCAAATTCCACAACTGCGCGCGCTCACCAGACACACCCACATAAGCGACATTCTGCAAGGGTAAATACAACACGCCCAATACGCTTTTATGCGCATCGATCAATGCGATATTGACGGAAAAATCACCAGTGCGAGCAATAAACTCGCGCGTACCATCCAGGGGATCCAATAACCAGAATCGCTGCCAGTTGTGGCGCTTGTCATATTGTGTTGCACTGCTTTCCTCGGACAGGATCGGCAGCTTGGGTGTCAGTGTCGCCAGACCTGCCACCAGTACATCGTGGGCGTCAAGGTCAGCCTGAGTAACAGGCGACTGATCAATTTTGTAGGAAACCTGCGTGGTTTGTGCGTTATGATAGTGCCTGCGGATCAGCACCCCTGCGTCATCGCAAAGGTCAAGTAGTGGCGCTATCCATTGTTTTAAACCCGACACGAGACATCCTTACACTGATATGCGCGCCATTGTACTACATCCTCACACCCCAGACCGCTGGAAAATACAAGAATGATCAATTGGCGCGAGATAGACACCGTGCTGCTGGACATGGACGGCACACTGCTTGACTTACACTTTGACAACTATTTCTGGCAACAGCAATTGCCCGATGTCTACGTTGCCAGCCAAGGCAGAGACGACGATACGGTGCGCGCTGAGCTGAACAAGCTGTTTGCCGACACCCAGGGCACACTTAACTGGTACTCCTTGGATTACTGGTCGGAACAACTGGGGCTGGATATCGTTACACTGAAGCGGGAAATCCGTCACCGCATCCAGATCCGGCCCTTTACCGAACAGTTTTTGCAGCACTTGCAACAGGGCCCGCAGGAGGTTCTGTTAGTAACAAATGCGCATCGGGACACCGTGGATTTAAAAATGGAGCAGGTTCCCATTGCCCACTATTTCGACCATCTCGTCATTTCGCATGACCTTGCCGCCCCCAAGGAACAGCAAGATTTCTGGCACGCCCTGATGAAGCTGCATCCCTTTAACCCGGATCGAACCCTGTTTATCGACGACACCCTCAGTGTACTGCAAGCCGCGCAGGATTTTGGGATCGCTCACCTGCTCACCCTCACCCAACCCGACAGCCAACAACAGCGGCGCCTGGATACGCAATTTCCCAGTATTCACCATTTTGACGAAATCATGCCACCGCTGGCACAACCCGAACGGGTCATCTGCTAATGGACAAACTGCGTTTGGATAAGTGGCTGTGGGCGGCACGTTTTTTCAAGACTCGCAGCCTGGCAAAAAACGCCATTGAGGGCGGCAAGGTGCAGCTAGATGGCCACCGGGTCAAAGTCTCAAAAGAAATCAGTGTGGGTGACACCCTTCGCATTCGCCAGGGCTGGGATGAGAAGGACGTGGAGGTGCTGGCGTTGTCCGAACAGCGCCGCGGCGCACCTGAAGCGCAAAAACTCTACCGGGAAACTGCCGAGAGTGAGCACAGACGCAAACAAAACGCCGAACTGCGCAAAGCCGCTGGGGGTATGGTTGAGCGTCCCGCGACGCGCCCCAACAAACGCCAGCGCCGACAAATTCATCGTTTCAAACAGCAGGGCGAGCACTAACAGGCATTTCGCCAGCACAGCGAGCGCTACGCTCAATCGATGTGTGTGCTCACAATACACATGCGCCCGTTAGCTTTCGCTTCGTACAGGGCATCGTCAGCGGCTTTAAGTAACTGTTCAGCGTCCACTTCGCCGCGCCCGTAATAGGTGACCAAACCCTGTGACAGGGTAACCACATCGGCGACGTCGGAGGTTTTATGCTCCATCGCCTCAAGCGCCACCATTTTCTGCAAGCGCTGCGCCACTGCCCTTGCGGCATCGGCGTCACTGCCGGGCAGCACCAAAACAAACTCCTCGCCCCCGTAACGCGCCGCCACTTCACCAGCGCGACTGACTACCTGACGCATCATACAGGCCAGGGTTCTCAACACGTAATCACCCTCTGGATGGCCGTAGGTATCGTTGTATTTCTTGAAAAAATCCACATCCAGCAGAATCAGTGACAGCGCTGACCCCACTCGCCGTGCGCGGTTAAGCTCATCGGTAATAACCGCATTGACCATGCGTCGATTGCCAAGCCCGGTCAGCTCATCGAGGCGTGCCAACTGGGTCAGGCGCTGCTTGGCATCGTTCAGCTCACGATTGCGCTCGCGCAGTGAAACCGTCAGCTCACCCAGCTCTCTGGACATGTTTTCCCGCTCCCAGTAAGCAGACAACACCTCATTGAAGCTTTCGTGCACCGGCAGGCTAAGACGCGTCACCACTGCGCAAAACAGCAGACCCAAAACCCCCATAAACAGGTTATAGGTATGTAAATCGTAGTTGACAATCAGATACCAGGCGATAGGCCATACACTGCAATAGGTGAACACCAGAAAATACTCGCGCATGACCACGGAAAGCGCCACCAGACCACCCACGATGGTGATAATCAATACAAACAGATGCAGCTGGGGGTCTTGGGGCAATATGTGATAGTGGGCACTGACCAGATAGGCCACAGACCACATCAGACCCAGTACCGCGCCCCCCAACAGGCAATTCCTGTATACGTCTTTGAAATGTGTACGAAAACGCTGTTCACGCAGGACGTAACTAACATACTGGTGGCGCACCACCAGCAGTATCACCACAACAAGCGCGACCACAACAATGACAGCTCCGCTCACATAAGGCCAAAACAGCGACCCCGCCAACACCATCGCCATGGTGTGACCTATGAAGCCTGCACGTGAAATACTCTCCAGCAATATTTCAAGCTGAAGTATGGGTAATTCCGACTTGGGTATTTGACCGTGATAACTCATACCCTGCATACTACCGCAATCGCAAAATAATGCCTTATTTTATTTGTGTAACCTAGTTTTATGAAGCAGGCATTCGCCATCGATGCCAGATTACCAGCGCCCGCTACTGGCGGCTAAATAACGAGAAGCGCTTATACAGGATGAACCGCGACAAACTACTAAACTACTTGCCGATTATTCTACTGTTAGTGCCGCTGATGCACCTGGCAGGTAAAGCTGTTGTCGATACGCACCAACTCCTGAAACCTTCGCCGGAGGTATGGCGCGACAAGCTGGAACGCATCCGCCGCAACGATGCCCCCTACGCCACGACGCAGCATTCGGTGGTAGTCGCTGGTGGGCGTCAGGTGGTACATTGGACTGGCCTGGAGGAAACACTGGCACCGCTGCCAGTGGTCAACCGCGGCGTTGGCAGCGCCACCGTGGACGATCTTACCTACCTTATAGAAGCCCTGCTCGAAGACTTAAAACCGCGCATCGTGGTACTGCTCCCTGATCGCAGCAATTTTCATTTGCGACAAAACAAACGCCCCATCGAACTGCTAAATGACATTCAAGAGTTCACTCAGCAGGTGATGACCAACGATAGTATCGCCCACATCTACCTTTACCCGCCACTGAACCTGCCTGCTCAACCACAGTATTATCAACGCACCAAAGAACTGACTGAAAAACTGATCAGCTGGGCCAATACCCAGCCTCATATCACCGTTCTTCGCGGCAACAGTCTGCTCGCCAGAGTCAACAAACAACCCAACCCTCGGTACTTCCACAGCAACGGCACACAACTCAACAACCAGGGCTATTTGATTCTGTCGTTTATCCTGCGCCAGCAAATCAAACAGGATTTCCCCAATTGGTTTGAGTAGGATATTCAAGCTGTGGTTGCTGCCCTGCCGAGGCCATTTGAGGCGAGCTACAAATGGGCAACACAAAGCGTGTATCGCTCCAGATTGCACTCCTGCTCGAATAAGCGACATATACACAAGCGATGTGGCCAGCGGCACAACAAATCTGTAAACTGTGGCGATGCACACATCCATCCCACGACAAGCGCCGCAAACACCGCTATTGGATGCCCTGCAAGAGGGGCTTTCCGGCATCCGGCAACTGAGCGAACAACAGCTTTTACAACTGACCCATGAGCTGCGCAGTTTTTTGCTGTTCAGCGTAGGACGCTCGGGTGGGCACTTCGGTGCCGGCTTGGGAGTGGTAGAGCTTACCGTCGCGCTACATCATGTGTTCAATACGCCCAACGACAGAATTGTCTGGGATGTAGGTCACCAGACCTACCCCCATAAAATTCTCACCGGGCGCAAGCACGCCATGTCGGGTATGCGTCAATCCGGCGGTTTGGCGGGCTTCCCCAAGCGCAGTGAGAGCGAATTTGACACCTTCGGCGTGGGCCATTCATCCACCAGCATATCCGCCGCCATGGGTATGGCGCTGGCGGCGCGCACACAGGGTATCAATCGCAAGACTGTGGCGGTTATTGGCGATGGTGCGATCACCGGCGGCATGGCGCTTGAAGCCCTCGCCCACGCGGGTCACGAGCGCCCTAATATGCTGGTGGTACTCAATGACAATCAAATGTCCATTGGCCACAATCAGGGCGGCCTGGCCAGTTATTTTGCCCGTATCTGGGCCAGTAAAACCTATATTGCCATGCGCGAGGGCTCCAAAAAGGTGCTGGAGAAAATCCGCCCGGCATGGGAACTGGCCAAGCGCACCGAAGAACATATGAAAGGTATGGTCGCTCCAGGTACCCTGTTTGAGGAGCTGGGTTTTCACTATATCGGCCCGTTAGATGGGCATAATTTACCCCAGCTCATTACTACCCTGGAGAATATGAAAGACCTGGAAGGGCCCCAGTTCCTGCATATTCGTACTGTCAAAGGCAAGGGTTTTGAGCCTGCGGAACAAGATCCGGTGGGCTATCACGCCATCAACAAACTGGAAGCTACGCCGCCGGCAGCGTCTGTGCCAGCCCCCAGCGCACCCGCAAAACCAAAATTTCAGGCGGTATTCGGGCGCTGGCTATGTGATATGGCCGCACAAGACCCCCGCATTGTGGGCATCACCCCCGCCATGTGCGAAGGCAGCGGCATGGTAGAATTTGCCGAGCGCTTCCCCGAGCGCTATTACGATGTCGCTATCGCCGAGCAACACGCGGTGACCCTGGCAGCCGGCCTTGCCTGTGATGGTTTGAAACCCGTGGTGGCGATTTACTCCACGTTTTTACAGCGCGGCTACGATCAACTGATCCACGATGTCGCTCTGCAAAATCTGGATGTGACCTTCGCCATTGATCGCGCGGGACTGGTGGGAGCAGACGGCCCCACTCACCACGGCGCATTTGATTTGAGCTTTATGCGCTGCATCCCGCAGCTCATCATCGCAGCACCATCTGATGAAAATGAGTGTCGCCAACTGCTTTACACAGCCTGGCAACACAGGGGGCCGGCGGCGGTGCGCTACCCCCGCGGCACCGGCAGCGGCGCGCTGATTGAGCAGCACATGACGGAACTGCCCATCGGCCGCGCGGTGCAGGTGCGCGCCGGACAAAAAGTGGCCATTTTGAATTTTGGCACGCGCTTAAGCGCCGCGCGTGAGGCAGCCGAGGAATTGAACGCCACCTTGGTGGATATGCGCTGGGTAAAACCCCTTGACGAAGACATCATCAAAGAACTGGCAGGTACTCACGATCTGCTGGTTACCGTAGAGGACAACGCCGTCGCTGGCGGTGCGGGCAGTGCGGTGGCAGAGTATCTGAGCGCTGCGGCCATCGTCACCCCCGCACTGTTGATCGGCCTGCCAGATCGCTACATCGAGCACGGCGAACCCGACGATCAATACCGCGAAACAGGGCTGGAC
>PDSN01000078.1 GCA_002748505.1 Gammaproteobacteria bacterium
CACCTGCCAGGGCTCATCGTCTTTGCGCCTGGCCAGACACTTTTTGATCGCATCCTGATGACTGCCGGAAAACGCGGTAAATACCAGCTCACCCGCGTAGGGGTGCCGCGGGTGCAGGGGTAATTGCGTGCATTCTTTTGTAACCTGAATGATGTCATCCATATTGGCCAGGTTAAGTTCCGGGTCAACGCCCTGGCTGTAAAGGTTCATCGCCATGGTGATAATATCCATGTTGCCGGTGCGCTCGCCATTGCCCAGCAGTGTACCCTCGATGCGGTCGGCGCCAGCCATGACTCCAAGCTCCGCCGCCGCCACCGCACAACCGCGATCGTTGTGTGTGTGCAGGGAAATCACCAAAGACTCGCGGTTTTTAACGTGATCGCAAAACCATTCCACCTGATCGGCGTAGACATTAGGCGTACTCATCTCCACCGTGGCGGGCAAGTTGATAATCACCGGTTTTTCCGGCGTGGGCTGCCAGACATCAATCACCGCATCACACACCTGCACCGCAAAGTCCAGCTCAGTGCCGGTAAAGCTTTCGGGCGAATACTGGAAAATCCACTCGGTTTCGGGTTGTTTATCCGCGTATTGCTGGAGCAAACGCGCGCCGTTTTCGGCAATTTTAACAATGCCATCACGCCCTAACCCGAAGACCTGCTCGCGCTGCACGGTAGAGGTGGAGTTGTAGACATGCACAATTGCGCGATGCACACCCTTAAGCGCCGCGAAGGTCTTTTCGATTAAATCCTCTCGCGCCTGCACCAACACCTGAATGGTCACGTCTTCGGGAATACGGTCGTTGTCGATCAAATCGCGCAGGAAATCGTAATCAAGCCCCGAAGCCGACGGAAAGCCCACCTCAATTTCCTTAAACCCCAAACGCAGCAACAACTCCCACAGCGCCAGCTTTTGCGGCGCAGTCATGGGTTCGATCAGCGCCTGGTTGCCATCGCGCAGGTCAACGCTTACCCAGCGCGGTGCGCGTTTGATGGTGTGATTGGGCCAGCGGCGATCATCTTTCTTGACGGCCGGAAAGGGCTTGTATTTGCGATGGTCAAAACGGTTCATAGGGCACCTGAATGGGGTTTGTGCAAAGAATTCAGGCGCTAGTATACGCCGACTGGGCGGGTGATTTCCCCTAAACTGCAGAAAACTTCACGGCTTTAGCTCTTACATTACCCAAATAATGCTTTATTATTAGTGATATTCACCATTTGCTACTTATTTTAAACATAAAGGTCACCAAGAAAATGCGGCTCGATAGGTATGACAAGCATATTCTCACCCTGTTACAGCAGGATTGTCGCATCAGCAACCTGGAGCTGGCCGAGCGCGTGGGCTTGTCGCCAACGCCCTGCGCCAGAAGGGTGAAACGCCTGGAAGACGAGGGCATTATCACCGGCCATGTAGCACTTCTCAACGGCGATAAGCTCAATCTCAAGCTCACCGCCTATATCAGCATCAGCATGGACAGACACACCCCCGATCGCTTTGAACGCTTTGAGAAAGAGGCGCTTAGCTACCCGGAAGTTCTCTCCTGCTCTTTGGTCACCGGCCAAGCGGCAGACTATTTACTCAAGGTTGTGGTGCCGGATATGCGCTACTACGAGCAATTTCTATTGGGGAAGCTCACCCGCATTCCCGGCGTAAGCGGGGTGCATTCCAGCTTTGAGCTGCGCAAAGTCAGCCTCGACACCGCGCTACCTCTGCACTACGCCGATGCACGCTAATCCGGGTTAAGACACACCTGACGCTGCCGCAGTGCTGTGGCATACTCGCGCTATCTGGTTTAAGGAGAACATCGTGGTAGGCAACGCACCCGTCGTCGAGCTGATTGGCAATACCCCACTGATAAAACTGCGCGGCGTATCTGATATGACCGGTTGCACGATTTTAGCCAAATGCGAATTTATGAACCCCGGTGGCTCAGTAAAAGACCGCACCGCCCTGGGTATTTTGCAGGCGGCCATCGACAGCGGCGAGCTAAAGCCCGGCGGCACCATCGTCGAGGGCACAGCGGGCAACACCGGCATCGGCCTTACCCTGCTGAGCAACGCTTTGGGCTACAAATCGGAAGTGGTCATGCCCATCAGCCAAAGCAAGGAGAAAATCGACACCCTGGAACTGCTGGGCGCAAAGTTACACCTGGTGCCAGCGACATCCTATACTGACGAAAACCACTACATCCACACGGCCAAACGCCTTGCCGAGCGCTTAAACCAAGACAGCCCCGGCAGTGCCGTATGGGCGGCGCAGTTTGACAATCTCGCCAATATGCGTGCCCATTATCTCGGCACGGGGCAGGAGATCTGGCAACAAACCCGCGGTGATATTGACGGTTTTGTGTGCTCCGTGGGCACGGGCGGCACACTTGCAGGCACCTCCACCGCACTGAAAGAGCACAAAGCCGACGTTTGCATCGCCCTCGCCGACCCGCGCGGCGCATCACTGTACAACTACATCAACACCGGTGAGCTGAAAAAAAGCGAGGGCAGTTCGGTGATTGAAGGTATAGGCATCAACCATATCACCGGCAATATCCAACAGGCTAAAGTCGATAAGGCCTACAGCATCGACGACGCGGAGGCATTACCGCTGATTTTTTCGCTGTTGCGCGATGAGGGTATTTGCGTGGGCGGCTCGTCGGCCATAAATATCGCTGGCGCGGTGCGCCTGGCCAGGGATTTAGGTAGGGGCGCAACCATCGTCACCATCTTGTGTGACGATGGCATGCGCTATCAAAGTAAAATTTACAACCCGGCCTACCTTCAGCCAAAAGGCCTGCCAATTCCGCCGTGGTTGGCGATTTGACAACTCGTATCAGGCCGTCTTGCCCTCATTGTCTTTCTTGGCGGCCATCGCCTTGCGTTCTTTTTCGATCAAGTATTCAACTACCTCAAACATCTTTTTTACCCCGCCAGCATCGCGAGCGCTGATACGGTATTTCCCCGCCACCATCATCTGCGGCGTGCCGGTCACCCGCGCCTGCCTGGCGCGCGCCTGGGCCTGGGTAACCTGATGGTTCACACCAAAATCGTTAAACGCCTTGTTAAAATCACCCTCAGCTACGCCGTTAGCGGTAAAAATTTTGGCAATGGCCTGCTGTGACAACAGGCGATTGCGATCAACATGCATCGCGCGAAACAGCGCCATGTGTACCGAGTCTTCCACATTCAACAACTGAGTTACGTAATAGGCCTTGGCGTGTAAATCCATGCCTCTGCCCCACATCACGGGAGAGTTATCAACTTCAACATCATCAGGCTGGGTTTGTGCCCATTGTTGCAGAGAAGGCTCCAAATTGTAGCAATGGACACAGCCATACCAGAAAAACACCGTCACATGGATTTTACCATCGTTGGGCATATAGATAGGCGGGTTAATCAAGTGGTACTGCTGACCCGCAGCATAGGGCTCTGGCTCACTGGCACAGGCGGAAAAAGGCAGGGCCAATAGTAGCAAAGATGATAAAAACAGCTTTTTCAGCATGGTGCTCTCCGTAAATTCAACAACGCAAAGTTTGACCGCACAAAGCGGATTTTCGTTCACGACAAACTGAGACAAAAGACTAATAGATAAACCAACAGTGCGGGTCTGACAAATGCGGCGAAGCGTAGCACGGCAACGCCAAATCGCAAACCCTGCAAGGGCCTGGATTTGCCACTTTTACTCAGCGGGCGCAGCCATAAATTCGATCATCGCCCGGTAATCCTCATCGCTACACTGATAACACATCGCTTTGGGCGGCATTGCTCCCATGCCTTTTTTCACCGATTCAATCAGCACGTCCATACCTTTTTGCATGGCGGGCGCCCAGGCATCGGTGTCGTGGGTCTTTGGCGCACCGGCGACACCGTTGGCATGACACAGCTTGCAGCTCTGATTAAACTTCTTCATATCAGGCTGTGCCGCAAACCCTGGCGCAGCAACGCTCACCAACAACGCGAGCAATAATTTTTTCATGGGGTGACCATCTCCTTCAAGAGCCTATGCAAAGCCTTCCTAAGCCTGCATACTCTCCCTTCTTGAAGCAAAAACAGCGCCATTATACACCAAGACACCGTCGACAACTGTAACAGCACAAGGCCGCACATTATGAGCACACAGGACTTACCCCAAACCCCGGCCGGGCCACTGGATTTTCGCTGCGCAAGCTTTCTCACCAGTGCAGCCAAATTGAGCCAATGCCCGCCGGATGAGGGCTGGGAGGTCGCGTTTGCGGGGCGTTCGAATGCTGGAAAGTCAAGCGCTATCAACAGCTTAACGGGAAACTCAAAGCTCGCCAGAACCTCAAAAACTCCGGGACGCACACAACTTATCAACTTTTTCAGCCTGAGCGAACAACAGCGACTGGTGGATTTGCCCGGCTATGGCTACGCCAAGGTACCCGAGGCAGTCAAACGCGAATGGGCCAAAACCCTCGAAGCCTATCTACAACACCGCCAGTGCCTGCGCGGTATGATTTTGCTGATGGATGTGCGCCACCCGCTGCAGGCTTTCGACCAGCAGCTATTAGGCTGGGCCAGCTCCGCACAAATGCCGGTGCATATTTTGCTCACCAAAGCCGACAAGCTCAAAAATGGCCCTGCGCAAAGCACTCTTCTGAAAGTGCGCAAAGAACTGACCAGGCACGGTGATCTCCTTAGCGTACAACTTTTTTCTGCGCTCAAACACAAAGGTCACAAGGAGTTGATCGACGTGCTAAATGCCTGGCTTACGGATGAATCCGTACTGGAGGACGAGTCCGTCGACTATTCCACCGACAAGTAATACCATCACCCTTTTACAGCAAGGTAGCCCCATGAACTCCAGCACTGTTTTATACCCCGGCACGTTCGACCCCATCACCAATGGTCACGTAGACATCACTGAGCGCGCCTCGCGCCTGTTTCACAAGGTGATTGTGGCGATTGCTCACAGTGAGAAGAAAAAGCCACTATTCAGCCTTGAGGAGCGGGTGGCATTGTGCCGGGAATCACTGCAACACCTGGATAACGTCGAAGTGATAGGCTTTTCCGGCCTGCTGGTAAATTGTGCGAAAGAACACAACGCCTGCGGCGTATTGCGCGGCTTACGCGCCGTTGCCGACTTTGAATACGAGTTTCAGCTGGCCAATATGAACCGCGCCATGGACCCAAGCTTTGAGAGTCTTTTTTTGACGCCTTCAGAGCACCTGTCGTTTATCTCTTCAAGCCTGGTGCGCGAAATTGCCGCTTTAAACGGCGACATCACCCCCTTCGTGCCCACGCCGGTGGCGCAGGCACTCAAGGCGAAATTCAGCAATTAGCCGTCTTGCTTACCGGAGTGACGATTTGGGGCATTGCTTGCGGCAACGTCTTTGCCGGTATAACCCACGTTGCGACAACCTAAGCAGCGCACAAAGGTTTCCTCGGCAGGACCCACCACCAGCGTTTCCGCCGCCTCACCGGCATGACCTGCCGCCAGAGTGAAAGGCAGGCTGGCCACCCAGGTAACGGCACCGGCTGCGGTAAGCACCGCACCAATGGGACGCGCGATCAGCAAATCTCCCGCCATCACCCAGGCGGAAGGGGTTTCATCTGCCGCAGACTGTTGCGCCTGCGCGGCGCCCATGGGCAGCATTACAGCTACGGTCAGCGCCAGCGCGCTGCGATAAATGGCACGTTTTAATTTCATAGTCTCACTCTCTTGCCAACAGTTATTGCCATACTAAGCCTTAAGTGTAACCACTTAAACGCCAATTCCCAGCTTCCAGGGCATAAAAGTACTCTTTTTTCGCGTAACAGCCTGTCAACGCTGGCAATTCGTACAGAAAACCGTGGCGCGCTGATTGATTTGGCGCTCATGCAGGGTTTTACCACACGTTGTGCAAGGCGCGCCGCCGCGCCCATATACCGACAACTCCTGGGCAAAATACCCCGGCCTGCCCTCTCCGCTCACAAAATCGCGCAAGGTCGTGCCGCCGCGCTTTATCGCGCTGGCGAGAATTCGCTTTACTTCACAGGCCAGGCGCTGGTAACGCATCAGCGATACCCTTCCCGCCGCCCGATCAGGTCGAATACCCGCTGCAAACAACGCCTCATTGGCGTAGATATTACCCACGCCCACAACCACACGGCCGTCCATCAGATAGGTTTTCACCGCAGTTTTACGCCCGCGCGAACACTGGAAAAGATATTCGCCATTAAACGCATCGCTTAGCGGCTCCGGCCCCAAATTTGCCAGCAGCGCCACCGCGCGCTCACTGTCCGCTGCGAGCAGACAGCCAAAACGACGTGGATCGTGATAACGCAGCACCTTTTGATTGGCCAGCACGATATCGATATGGTCGTGCTTTTTAGGCGTCTCGCAAGCATCGACCACTCTCAGGGAGCCGGACATACCTAAATGGCACAGCAGCGCACCGCGATCAGTCTCGACAAACAGGTATTTAGCACGACGAGTGACAGCGCTTATCGCCGCACCGACAAAGCGATCTGATACGTCATCAGGCACAGGCCAGCGCAAACGACTGTCGCGTACCACAATCTCAACGATACGTTGGCCATCACAGTGGGGCGAGATACCGCGGCGAGTGGTTTCAACCTCGGGCAATTCGGGCATGGCACTTACTTTTCACTGATAAACAGACATAAAAAACCCCGAGCAAGCCGGGGTTTCTTTTCGGGATGACGGTCGCCAGTTACTTAATCTTGGCTTCTTTGTACATCACGTGTTTACGTACCACAGGATCGTACTTTTTCATCTCCAGCTTGTCTGGGGTAGTACGCTTGTTTTTGTCGGTGGTGTAAAAGTGACCCGTGCCAGCGGAGGACACCATTCTGATTTTGTCACGCATGATATTGCTCCTTTCGCTTAGACTTTTTCACCGCGGGTGCGCAGCTCAGTCAGTACGGTATCGATACCTTTCTTGTCGATAATCCGCATACCTTTGCTGGAAACACGCAGGCTGACAAAACGCTTTTCGGATTCTACCCAAAAACGGTGGTTGTGAAGATTAGGCAAAAAACGGCGGCGAGTGCGGTTTTTTGCATGAGATACATTGTTTCCGGTTACTGGGCGCTTGCCGGTCACCTGACATACTCTGGCCATAATTCGTCGCTCCTTGGCGGCGTCGTGCAAATAAAAACGGCTGGCCTCTGCTTTTCTGCCATCAAACAGGGGCTGGCTAAATCGAGCGCGACTTTATACCAGAGCTTTAACTCAATAGCAAGAAAATCTGTGGATTGCTGTTGCGCCGAAAAATAGCACTGACATTGCAGGGAGTGTAGGCAGCCCCATCGAAGTGCGACGCACCACAACGAATATCTCAAAAAAAACAACACGTTAACCCAGAAAACCTTCTTAGAACCCCGATTAAAAACTACAACCCAGCGTCAAATTATTGACGCGCGCATTGACTTCCTATACACGATTTCGTACAGTCGAACCGTCTGAACACGTAATCTAAATAAGCATAATAAACATTCGTGTTCGCAATGCTGAGCCTGATGAAGTATGCCTATGTTAGCTTTCTCTTTTTAGACGAACTCAATCAAAAACAGTGTTTTTGTACAAATAAAGCGAGCTATCGATGGGGCACAGACTTCCAAACAAGGAAGAGCGTCACGGGAGAAAGCTTAACAACATGATGGAGAAAACAATGAAAAAATATATTTTAGCAATGCTGGTAGTCGGCTTGCCTTTGTTTGGAGCAGCGGGAGTTGCAAATGCCAGTGTTTTAACATTTGACACTAATCCGGATCTGGCGACAGATGGCGCGGCGCTGGGCGGCGAACTATACTGGGGCGATGTTGGAGGCGGGCATGCCTACGTCGGCGATTACACAGACGGTGGCTGGGTAGATTTTGCAAGCCCGACACACCTCAACGACTTTCAACTGAACGGCTTACCAGAAGAGGGTTTCGCTCCCCAGCCTTTTCAAAATATGGTCATTGGTGACGTGGAAATTCGCGCCCTCGATAGCTCGCTGGCCGTCATCTGGAGCACGACCGTGGATTTAAGCGGCTACGACTCATGGGACAACTGGCTTACGGTATCGGCTGAAGTTGCCGGTGTATCCAGATTGCAGATCATGCCAACGGGTACTTTTACTTCGGGCGGGTTCTGGCCCAGCTTAGACAACGTCCGCATTAACGAAAGCAGCGCGGCGGTTTCTGAACCAGTGTCCATCCTTCTGCTTGGTCTGGGTTTAGCCGGACTTGCCGGCACAAGCCGCAGAAGAAAAAACAGCTAACTGCGCAAAACGCAACAGCGCAAGCGGGAACGAAGGGATTGCTTCTCAATCCCTTCGTTTCCTTTTGTTCAATTTTTAATCCCTCCGTCCCCTTTTGCCCCCTTTTACTCCCCCGTTTCCTTTTGTTCAATTTTTAATCCCTCCGTCCCCTTTTACTCCGTCCCCTTTTACTCCCGTCCCCTTTTGCCCCTCCGCCCCCTTTTGGATCCCTTTTAGTGATTAATGGGGTAGCGCGTTAGCACTGCATGTACCCCGCCTCCGCGAAGGAAAACGGCGTGCCAGAGCCCACGATAAAATGATCCAGCACGCGAACATCTATCAGTGCCAGCGCCGCCTGCAGGCGCTCGGTAATGCGCCGGTCCGCAGCGGATGGCTCGCTCAAGCCAGAGGGATGATTGTGGGCAAAAACCACCGCCGCCGCGCCGTAGTGCAGCGCCTGTCTCACCACATCACGGGGGTAGACTGGAGCACCATCAAGCGTGCCGAAGAACAGGTCTTCACAGCAAATCAAATGATGCTGACTGTTTAAGTACAAACAGCAAAACACCTCGCGCTCGCGGTGCGCGAGATGCCAGACCAGAAAACGGCGTACGCGTTCAGGCGAGCTCATTAGATCCACATACTCAAGATCGATAAGTGTGTGGCGACGCGCCAACTCACGCACCAACTGCAACTGCCGACAGCGCGCAGCCCCCACGCCTCGCGTGCGCCTGAGCCGCCGCGGTGCTGCGTTTACCACACCGGCAATGCTGCCAAAGCGCGCCATCAATTCCTGTGCAATGGGCACGGCGTCCCGTCCAGCACCCGTCAGCAGCCCCGCCAGCAAACTGACGTCGTCTAGCTGAAGCAGTTCATCCAGCGTGTTCCCGCTCTTCCTTGAAAAATACACCGTCACGGCTTTCTCCCTATACAGTGTCAAATCCGGCACACCAGTGGTATGGTTCACAGGTATTTTGCCAAACGGGAACCGGCAGTGGGACATCTATTTAATCGCAATATCGTGCTCGGCGTCAGCGGTGGTATCGCCGCCTATAAATCCGCAGAGCTGGTAAGACAGCTGCAACAGCACGGTGCCAATGTGCGCGTGGTTATGACGCGTGGCGCAATAGAGTTCATTACCCCACTTACCCTGCAGGCGCTGTCGGGCAACCCGGTGCACACCGAACTATTGGATACGGAGGCCGAACGCGGCATGGGGCATATCGAGCTGGCGCGCTGGGCGGATTTACTTGTGATCGCACCGACCACCGCGGACCTTTTAGCGCGCCTCGCCCAGGGTGCGGCGGGTGACTTACTGACCACACTGGCACTCGCCACTGATGCACCGATATTGCTGGCGCCGGCGATGAATCAGCAAATGTGGCGCAGCGAAGCCACCGGCGCTAACGTCAACACCCTGCGGGATCGCGGCATTGCATTTGTAGGCCCAGCGGAGGGCGAGCAGGCCTGCGGCGACGTCGGCCCCGGACGCATGTCCGAACCTGCCGTCATTACTGAGGCGGCCTGTGCGCTGTTTGACACACAAAGCCTGGCGGGGTTGTCCGTCATGATTACCGCTGGCCCCACCCGCGAAGCCTTGGATCCGGTGCGCTACCTGTCCAACCACAGCTCCGGCAAAATGGGTTATGCACTGGCACAAGCCGCGGTTGACGCGGGTGCGAAATGCAGCCTGATCAGCGGCCCCGTGCACCTTGATGCTCCAGCGTGTGTCGAACGCGTGGATGTAGAAAGCGCGCAAGATATGCTGGAGGCCTGCCAGGCACGCGCAGATGCCTGTGATATTTTTATCGCCTGCGCGGCGGTGGCGGACTACCGCCCAGCTCTGGTCGCAGCACAAAAAATCAAAAAGCATGAAGATACGCTGACTCTGGAGCTACTGCGCAACCCGGATATCCTCGCCAGCATTGCCTCACAACCCGCACCGCCCTTTTGCGTGGGGTTCGCCGCAGAAACCGACGATGTGCTAAACTACGCCAAACGCAAGCTGACCAATAAGAAACTTAAGCTGATTTTTGCCAACGATGTCTCCGACAGGCGTATTGGTTTTAACAGCGACGACAACGCCGTTACTGCACTGTGGCAAGATGGCGAGCAAACTTTCCCAGCCACATCCAAAAAGCAACTGGCACGAAACATGATTGATTTGATCGCACAAAGATGGGCAGCAGATCGTAATTTGCGCAAAAAAATTGACAAAACCTTGTCTTGTAATTCAACAACCGGGCTTCCTGGCCTATAGTATGGCGGATCGTCAAGCTTGCGAATCTAAAGACATATTGTCTGTCAACACAGAAAGTAGTTAGTCATATGGCCAAACAGAAACAAAAAACAGCTCACCACGATAACCCCCAGGGTATTCGTGCAGAAGGGAATACCCTGCGCAACATTGCCTTGATCGCACTGGGTATCGCCTTGGTACCGCTATTACTGGGGCTGAGTTATCTCGCCTCCCTGCACCAAAGCAGTCAGCAGGATAAAACCGTCAGCTACATCGCCAAATCCTATGCCCACCAACAGGCCTCTACCGTAGGCTTGATGTTTAATCGCCTGGAGACCCGCCTGCGTGGCGCGGCTCAATCACCGCTGGCGCTATCAGCTATTTCAAGCCAATCAGCAGAGAACATTGAACTCGTCGAGCAAACCATGCTCGACTACTTCCCAGAAGTCGTGAGCCTGCGTATTTTACCCCTGTCAGAACTCGGCACAGCGGATCTGCAAGGCGGCACTGGCGGCCTTCGCAACCATATCGAAGTCGATCTGGTGCGCCGCACTGCCAACGGCTCCAAAACCCAGCCCGAATCCTACCAATTCGAAGGCAACTGGCTGACTTCCATCGCCTACCTGGTGGCACATCCTCGCAACAAGTCTCAGACTGCGGTAATCATCATCACCATCGACAATAAACTCATCGTCGAAGAGCTGAACTTCTTAGACGGCGCACTGGGTCGCACCGTCCTGCAACAGATTTTCACCAGCAACAAGCGTGACCGCATCTTTGATATTGCCCACACCGGTTTTGGCGATGCCAGAGATTACACGCAGATCGCACCAGTGCAAAACACCCCCTGGCAAATCAGTTTTACCCCCTCAGCGGAAATGCTGGAAGATGTATCGCAAAATCCCTGGCTGGTGTACGCACTGCTGGGGCTGCTTTCTGGCACCACTATTGGCGCTATCACCTATCAATGGCTGCGCGGTCGCGCCATCATCAAACATGACCTCGATACCATAACCATAGGCGCAAACCGCCATGCACCCATGCTATTGAAAACCGAAGAGCTGGTCGGCGTTGCCAAACAACTGCGGCGTACCACGCTGCGCAGTCTACGCCGGGTTCCAAGCAGTGATGACCAACCTGCGTTACCGGAAGTACAGGAGGACATTTTTGGTGTAACCGATCCTACCACCGGTATTGAGGTGTCTGAAATCAGCGATGCGATATTCCAACAGGAAGCCCTTGCCAGAGGCGTTGGCAACGATGAGGAAATCGAATTGGAACTGGATCTCGCTCTGGATGAGGACGATTTAGAGGAGGAAGATACCAGCGGGCTGCCAAGGCATGTTTTTCGCGCCTACGATATTCGCGGCCTGGCCGATGAAGAACTGACCGACGATCTGGTGCGCCAGATCGGCCTCGCCCTCGGCACTATTGCCGGTGAACAGAACCAGCAATCCCTGCTGGTTGCCAGCGACGCACGCCTGTCGTCGAGCCGTATCAAACACGCTCTGGTCAAGGCGCTGGTGGAATCAGGCCGCGATGTTGTTGATCTGGGTCAGATACCCACACCCCTGCTTTACTTCGCCACCCAAAAACTTGACCACCACTCCGGAGTGATGATTACCGGTAGCCACAATCCCGCCAATTACAACGGCATGAAAATTGTGCTGAACCAACAAACCATCGGCGCCGGTGGTATACAGGAAATTTTCGAACGCATTCAATCGGGCAATTTCTCAAAGGGTTCTGGACGCATTGTGCGCGACGACATCGTCGCAAAATACTTGGACGAAGTATTGGGCGATATCGCCATAGCCATGCCCCTGCGTATCGTTATTGATGCTGGCAATGGCATCACTGGCCCCATCGCGCCAGCACTGTTTGAAGAATTAGGCTGCGAAGTGATACCACTTTATTGCGAGCCCGACGGCGCTTTCCCCAACCACGATCCCGACACCAGCAACGAGAGCAACCTGCGTGACCTGGCCGCTGCCGTGCGCAAACACCAGGCCGACCTCGGTGTTGCCTTTGACGGTGATGGCGACCGTATCGCGGTGGTCACCAACAGCGGTGAGATCGTGCGCACCGATCAATTGATGATGCTATTTGCCGATGATGTGGTATCTCGCAACCCCGGCACGGACGTGGTATTTGACGTTAAATGCTCGCGCCAGTTAAGCCAGCTTATTTCCAGCAAAGGCGGCAGGCCTGTGCTTTGGAAAACCGGCCACGCCTACATGAAGCAGAAAATCGCGGAAACCGGCGCGCTGCTGGGTGGTGAGTTTTCTGGCCATATCTTCTTCGGCGAACGCTGGTACGGCTTTGACGATGGCATGTACGCTGCCTGCCGCCTGGCGGAAATTGTCGCCATTCAGGGGCTGTCTCTCGATGAATGCCTGAGCGAATACCCGCGCCTGGTTTCCACGCCCGAGCTGCTGATACCGGTGAAGGAGCGCTACAAATTCCCGTTGATGAAGAAAATCATCGACAGCGCCGATTTTTCTCCAGGCAAAGCCAACACCCTGGACGGTGTTCGGGTAGACTATAACGAGGGCTGGGGGCTGTTGCGTGCATCCAATACCGGTGCTTACCTCACCGCACGCTTTGAAGCGGAAACCAACGAAGCACTTGAACGTATTAAAGATGCGTTCCGCAAAGCAATTGCGCAAGCAGACCCGGATTTTGAATTCACTTTATAACAGGCGTCGATACTATGTCACTTGACCGCGATGCAGCGCTAAATGTCGCGAGGGTTCTCACCGAGGCTTTGCCTTATATTCAGCGCTTTACCCGCCGTACTGTGGTGGTTAAATTTGGCGGTAACGCCATGGTCGACCCCGCCTTACAACAGAGTTTTGCGCGCGATGTCGTGCTGATGAAACTGGTGGGCATTAACCCTATTGTGGTTCACGGCGGCGGCCCACAAATCGGCTCACTACTGGAAAAACTCAGTATTCACACTGAGTTTGTCAACGGAATGCGTGTCACCGATGCAGAAACCATGGATGTGGTGGAAATGGTTCTGGGCGGGTCGGTCAATAAGGAAATTGTATCGTGCATCAACCGAAGTGGCGGCAAGGCTATCGGCATTACCGGTAAAGACGGCCGTTTAATCAGAGCGAAAAAACTGAAAGTTAACCGCTTTCGCCCCGAGCTTGGCGCCTCAGAAATTGTCGATATTGGCCATGTGGGACAGGTGGAGAGCATTGACACCGAAGTGCTCTCGGTGCTTTTGGAGAGTGACTTTATTCCCGTGATTGCGCCTATTGGCGTTGATCGCGAAGGCAACACCTACAATATCAATGCCGACTTGGTGGCGGGCAAACTTGCGGAAGTACTGCACGCAGAAAAACTGATGCTGCTGACCAACGTGGCAGGACTGCTGGATGGTAGCGGCAGGATTCTCACCGGTCTTAGCACGCAGGAGGTCGATGAACTCATCGCCAATGGCACCATCACCGGCGGCATGTTGCCTAAAATTGGCTGCGCACTGGATGCCGTAAAAGGAGGTGTCGCCAGCGCACATATTATCGACGGGCGCGTACCCCACGCGGCACTGCTGGAAATCTTTACCGATGAGGGTGTGGGCACGCTGATTACCAACAATAGGTCTGGTAAGACCAGGGAATAAATAGCACACATTCTCGCAATTGGCATTGCAGGCTCTTGGCTGAGTGGTTAGCATACACTTAGCTTTAACAATGTGAATTATTCCATGCCCGCAAAAAAATCACAGCGCCGCCAACAAATTCTCGAAGCATTGGCACACATGCTGGAAGCCCACCCGGGAAACCGTATTACCACAGCGGCACTGGCTCAAAACGTGGGCGTATCCGAAGCTGCGCTATACCGCCATTTTCCCAGTAAAGCAAAAATGTTTGAGGGCTTGATCGAGTTTATTGAAGACACGCTGTTTTCAACCATCCACCTCATCATTGCCAACGAACCCACCGCTGCCGCGCAATGTGAAAAAATTCTGGGGCTGCTGCTAACCTTTAGTGAAAGGAACCCCGGCATCAGCCGCCTGCTTACCGGCGATGCCTTGGCTGGTGAAACTGAGCGTCTGCACACGCGTATTGCACAATTGTTTGATCGCGTTGAAATTCAGCTAAAACAGATTTTACGTGAGTCGGAATTGCGTGAGGGCAGACGCACCACCTTACAACCTGGCGCCGCTGCAAATTTACTGCTGGCCGCAGCCGAGGGGCGTATCATGCAATATGTACGCAGTGGCTTTAAACGCCTGCCCACCACCGACTGGGATAAACAGTGGGATGTGCTGACGACAGGTTTTTTCCGGTAAGCCAGCAGCCTGTTAAAAAACCCTCAGCCGGCACAATACCGCGTTAAAAATGACCTCAAAATACTCATTTACTGCGTGTAAACTCCGTTTTTTCGGTCATTTTTGCCTTGTCTTGCACTCGTCTGAGACATTTTCAACAGGCTGCCAGGCAACCGCCTTTGCTATTTGTCTCATCGCGAAAAACTAATTGCCGTTTTGGCTTGCCAGGCTGGCGCGGCGCATTTTTACCAAATCAGCCAGCACCTTAAAACGGTCGATGTCTTTTTGGTAGCTTTTTTCCACCTCGACAATTTCCTGCTCGCGGTCTTTGATCGCGTTATCAGTCATCGCGATTTCCTGCTGCAAATCGTCGATGCGAGTTACCGTGTTGACCGACACCGTGCCGCCGCCGCGCTCAATATTAGCCGCTTTTAGCTGCTCGGCCTCAACTTTGGTCTTCAAGGAGCGATTGTTACTGCGCAGCATGGTGATACGAATACGCAACTCGCCCAGAGCACGTTCGCGAGCCGCCTCGATATCTTCCACCGAGCTGTAACGCAACAGCAGTGATTCATCACGCTTGCGCTGACGTTCGCGCATCTCTTTCGCATCACGGGCACTTCTCTCCCGGTCGGAGAGGGTACGCATTTCTTCTTCGGTCAACTGTCTCGGCACGACACGCAGCACAGCACCGCCCTCAGACAGCACTTCGTAGCCGTTTTGAATTAACTCTGCGGGCACCTGATAGTCAATCACAGTATTGCCCTGTTCATTAACGTAACGATACAACTCCCGCGCCACTGACGGCTCAGACGCCATCACGGCCACAAGACACGCACACAACACTGTAGTCGCTTTTCCCTTCATCGTCGCACTATAAATTGTGGGGCGCACTGTTACAAGCCATGATTGTGTAATATTGTTTTTACAAAGTTTGTGTCAACACACCATAGCGCTCACGGTAGGCGCGCATTGCCGCCAGGGTATCCGCGAACTCTGACGCCTCAGCTGCGGCGAGGTAGTCGATGATATGGGTCATGGTTGCAATGCTGATCACGCCCACGCCATACTCCTGCTCCAGCTCCATAATCGCAGATAGCTCGCCCTTGCCGCGTTCCTGACGATCAAGCCCGATCACCACGCCCGCAAACTGTGCGCCAGCGGCTTCTACCATGGTGATCACTTCGCGCACAGCCGTGCCCGCGGTTATCACATCATCGATGACCAGCACTTTTCCGCGCAGCGACGCGCCCACCAACTGGCCACCTTCGCCGTGGGTTTTGGCCTCTTTGCGGTTATAGGCAAAAGGTACATCAATGCCGTGATGATCTGCCAGCGCCGCGGCCGTCACCGCACCCAGTGGAATACCTTTGTAGGCAGGGCCAAGCAAAACGTCAAAACTCAGACCACTATCGACAATGGCCTGCGCATAACAGCGCCCGAGCGCGGCCAGTGCCGCACCGGAGTCAAAGGCGCCGGCATTAAAGAAATAGGGGCTAATACGCCCGGATTTCAAGGTAAATTCGCCGAATTTCAGTACATCGTACTGCCTGGCAAGATCGATAAAACGGTGTTGGTTCGTATTCATAAGAGAAAAGACACTAAAATATGGAGGTTTCACATCACGGGGGTTAAAATTCCAGTATAATCTGCCGTCGATTAACAAGTAGCAAACGATCACCAAGCTTTCGCCTGTCGCCGGCATGATCGTACGGATTACGGCCGCCTTTGTCTCGTGCAGGCCGCAGAAAGAACATCATACACGCTCTCAAATTAAGGGGCTATTTTCGATGAGAATTATCAGTTTCAGCGCAGACGGCATTCAGAACGCCGCCAAAAACGGATTTTATGAATGGTTGCAAAGCCAGGACGCGGATTTTATCTGCATACAGGACTTACAGTGCGCGGAGTACGACCTGCAGGACGACAGCTACTTCCCCAAGGACTACAACGCCTACTTCTTTGACGATGTGCAAGGCAAGGCCAATGGCGTGGCGATTTACTGCAAAAAACTACCCAAGGCCATTATGACAGGTCTTGGCTTTCCCGAGTTCGATATGGAAGGCCGCTACATTCAGGCCGACTATGAAAACCTCAGCGTGGGCTGCCTGCTGGCCCCCTACGCGGAGCCCGGCAACGAAGAGCAATTGGCGCGCAAACAAGCCTTCTACCAGTTGCTTGGTGCGCATTTACAAAAAATCCGCAACAAACGCCGCGAGTTTATCATTTGCGGTAACTGGTCCATTGCTCACACCGCCAACGATGTGCAAGACACCGACAAAAACTCCAATACGCCGGGCTTTTTAGCCGAGGAGCGTCAGTGGATGGACGAGCTGTTCAGCTCTGGCTATGTGGATGCCTTCCGCGAAATCAATTCCGACAACGACGAGTTCACCTGGTGGCCAGAGGGGAATCGCGAAGCAAACGGCTGGCGCACGGATTTCCAGATCGTCTCTCAAGGCTTGAAATACGCCGTAGACTACGGCGCAAACTACAAGCTCAAAGTGTTCTCCAACCACGCCCCGACAATTATGGATTACGACATCGAGGTATAAGCCGCGCTCCAATCCTTTTCCTTTGAGCGAAAAGGATTGTGCATAG